>CAMKAU010000019.1 GCA_946410595.1 uncultured Clostridia bacterium | reverse complement strand
TCGCTCAGCGTGAGATCGACTCCGCCGGACCGTACCAGCATATCGGCGGGAAGAGAGGAATAAAGGATGCGGCGGTTTACCGTGTCGACGCGGAGCAGAAAGAAGGAATCGGCTCCGACCCGCCGCCGTTTGAGATAGTCGGAGAGCGTCGTCGCGGTGGGCTTGCCTCTTTCTTCAAAGAGCGGATATTCCGTTTTTGTCGATCCGTCGTAATCCTTGAGAAGATCCGGCTGATAGTCGGTGCCTACGATCAGGACGTTAAAGGGCGCGCCGCCGTCGGGATCGGCAACGCCCGGCTCGACCGGCCCCGTGTCCGGAGCGGAGGAGGAGGGCTCGCCCGTAACCGAAGGAACGGACGGAGCGGAGGGGACGTTTTCCGCATCCGAAACGATACCGAAGCTCGGTCCGATACAATCAAGAACCACGTTTGTGAGAAGGTATGCCAGCGGGCCGAAGATCAGGCCGGCGATCACAAAAGCGATCAGAAAATTTCGAACAAGCGGCAGCATTCTTGCCTCCTATGATTTAATACTAATATTATAATACTTATTCTCCCCGTTTGCAAGGGGAAAACGCCAAAAATCTTCGGGCGTCTTTTTCCGCGGTTTTACGCGAATGCGCCCCTCCGCCGGCTTTTCTGCGGCGTTTTTTGCGAAAGGTATTGTCAAACGCGAGGGAAAGTACTATAATAAAAGAAATAAACGAAGGAAGTGCCGTATGAATCAGGAGTTCAGCTTGATCTACCCCGATCAGAGGTCCGCCCGCCTTGCCGCGGAAGGGAAGAACCGCCCCTCCATCACAGACGAGACGTGTGAAGAATTGGGGCTTTCCTATCTGATCGATTTGAAAAACAGTTCTCTTTCCGCGTATTTCACGACCGATCCCGAGGTGATGAAATACCGGCTGGAGGCGTTTTCCGATCTTCTGGACAATCCCGAACTCAAGGACGCGCTTCTCGCCGTTTTCCCGATCCTCAACGATATCGTGGAATTGCGCCGGCTCGATTCCGGCGCGGCGGACACGACCGAGTCCTATCTTTACGGGATCACGGAGATCGAGCTTTACGTCAACTGCGTGGAAAAACTGAACGCCGGTCTCTCTCCGCTCAAAGACAAACTGAAAAGCCGGGCGTTTTCCGCGATGGCGGAGAGGATCTCCACTCTTTGCGAAAGCGAGTATTATCAAGAGCTCAACCGCAAGCTCTCCGAGCTGACCGATCGCGTGCGCGAAATCAAAAGCATCACGGTCGGTGTCAATCTGGACGCGCAGCTCCGTCCCTCCAGCGCGGGCGTTCTCTCGATCAACGCGCAGCCCTTCAAGTCCGGCGAACTGATCGAAAAGATCCTGCGTATGAACTTCAAAAGCGACGAATATACCTGCATCGCGGCGCTCGTTCCGTTCGGCAGGGGCCAGTCGGAAAACACCAAGACCGCCCTCTCCTACGCCTTCAATTCCGCGATCAACGAGGTCTTCAAAAGCTCGGTCAAAAGCTGGAAGCTCATCGTCCGCAGTTACGTCCTCGACAACACCGATTTCCTTATCCGCATTATGCCGGAGATGGAGTTTATGGTCAAGGGCAGCGAGATGCTCCGCCTGATCCGCGAAAAAGGGTTTCCCCTTACCGCGCCGGAGATCGTTCTCTCCGAGGAGCCGGTCTACCGGGCGCGCGGGCTTTACAATCCCAGCGTGGCCGAGCAGATCACGGAGCGCATCGTGCAAAACGACGTTTTCTTTGACGAAAGCGCCCGCATCTATGTCCTGACGGGACCGAACCGGGGCGGCAAGTCGGTCATCACCTGCGCCGTCGGGATCTCCCAGGCGATGATGCAGCTCGGTATGTACGTTCCCGCGGAGCGGATGACCGCCTCCCCCGCCGACGGGATCTTTATCCATTTCCCGACGGGCGCGGAGGATACGATCGACCGCGGACGCCTCGGCGAGGAGTGCGTCCGGTTGGCGGGCATCTTTGACCGTCTGACCCGCCGGAGTCTCGTTCTCCTTGACGAGTCCTTCTCCTCCACGGGCGCGTACGAAGCGTCCTATATTGCGGAGGAAGTGATCCTCGGACTCTCCAAGATCGGCGCGCGGGTGATCTTTTCCACCCATCTGCACGAGCTGGCCGCCCGGATCGACGAGATCAACGAACGCGCGGCAAAGATCGGAGGGTATCCGGTCGATTCCCTTGTCGCCAGGATCGAAAACGGCCGGCGCTCCTTCCGCATCGAACGGATCAAACCGGACGGAAAGAGCTACGCGGGCGATATCGCCGCCAAATACGGCCTTTCCTATGAAAAAATCATGCAGCGCATCGATGCGCGCGAAGGAGGAACCGGAAAATGAAAAACGAACTGCTCAAGCTCCTGGAAAACGACGCCCGCCTGACGGCGGAGGAGATCGCCGTTATGCTCGCCAAAGAGACCGGCGATATCAAAAAGATGATCGGCGATTATGAAAACGAGGGCGTGATCCTCGGCTACAAGGCGATCATCGACTGGGACAAAACCTCGACCGAGCACGTTAACGCCCTGATCGAGCTGCACGTTTCCCCGGAGCCGGACCGCGGCTTTGATCAGATCGCCGAAAAAATCTGCCGCTATCCCGAGGTGGACTCTCTGTATCTCATGTCCGGCGGGTTTGATTTTGCCGTGATGCTGGAAGGGAAGACGATGAAGGAGGTCGCGCTTTTCGTCGTGCAGAAGCTCGCGCCCCTCGATTCCGTGATCTCCACGGCGACGCATTTTGTATTAAAGAAGTATAAGGACAAGGGCGTGGTCTACGAAAAACCGCGCGTGGACGAGAGGAGCAACTGCCTGTAATGATGACGTTTGATCCTTCCCAAGTCATTGCCAAGCAATGCGCCCAGATCAAACCGTCCGGGATCCGCAAGTTTTTCGATATGCTGGACGGGATGAAGGACGTGATCTCTCTGACCGTCGGTCAGCCGGATTTCGTCACCCCGTGGAAGATCCGGGAAGCGGGGATCGAGAGTATCGAGCAGGGGAAGACCTACTACACCTCCAATTCCGGTCTGCCCGCGCTCCGGGAGGAGATCTCCTCCTATCTTGACAAATCCTTTTCTCTTTCCTACGACGCGGAGAGCGAGCTGCTCGTGACGATCGGCGGGAGCGAAGCGGTCGATATGTCCCTCCGCGCGCTTCTCGATCCCGGCGACGAGGTCGTTCTCCACTATCCGAACTACGTTTGCTACGAGCCGCTCTGCCGGATGTGCGGCGCAAAGGTCGTACCGATCGTAACCACCGAGCGCGAGAACTTCAAGGTAACGCCGGAGGCGCTCCGGGCGGCCGTTTCGCCGAAAACCAAGCTTCTGATCCTTTCCTACCCGAACAATCCGACGGGCGGGATCATGGAGCGGGCGGATCTCGAGGTGATCGCCGACGTGATCCGCGATACCCGGATCGTCGTCCTTTCCGACGAGATCTACGCGGAGCTGACCTACGGCTCGCGCCACGTTTCCTTCGGCTCGCTGCCGGGGATGAAGGAACGCACCGTCGTTTGCAGCGGATTTTCAAAGGCCTTTGCGATGACGGGGTGGCGACTCGGCTATATCGCGGCGCCGGCGCCGATCCTTTCCGCGATCCGCAAGATCCATCAGTACGCGATCATGTGCGCGCCGACCGCCTCTCAGTTTGCCGGCCTTGCCGCGATGCGGGAGGGGCAGGAGGCGATGCAGGAGATGATCGCCGAATACGAC
Organism: uncultured Clostridia bacterium; assembly: GCA_946410595.1. Taxonomy (GTDB): domain Bacteria; phylum Bacillota; class Clostridia; order Oscillospirales; family CAG-272; genus RUG12395. The sequence goes on along the minus strand of CAMKAU010000019.1, from coordinate 25,888 downwards.
CGCCGCCGTCGGCTTGCCTTGAGCGAGCTCGCCAAAATCGGGCTCAGGTGCTATGAGCCGAAGGGCGCGTTCTACGTCTTCCCCGATATTTCCCGCTTCGGGCTCTCAAGTCAGGAGTTTGCTTCCCGGCTGATCGCCGAGGCGCGCGCCGCCGTCGTGCCGGGAGACGCCTTCGGCGAGAGCGGGGAAGGGTACGTCCGTATCTCGTACGCGTATTCCGTCGATCATATCAAAGAGGGGATCGCGCGGATGGGAACGTTTATCCGCGGACTTTAAGACGCTTCGTAAGCAGACCGGATTTTCCGGTCTGCTTTTGTCATATCCCTTTTTTCTTTTTCATAGGATAGACTGAAAAACGAGAAAAAAGGGGATCGCGTATGGTAGACAGAGATATATATCGGGAGCTTTCCGAACGGACGGGCGGCGAGGTTTTCGTCGGCGTGGTGGGACCGGTCAGAACGGGGAAATCCACCTTTGTCAAACGGATGATGGAAATGCTCGTTCTCCCGAATATGGATGAGGAGTACGAACGGCAGAAGGCGCAGGATGCGATGCCGCAGTCGGCGGGCGGCCGGACGGTGATGACGGCGGAGCCGAAGTTTATCCCGGACGAGGCGGTCGCCGTTTCGGTCGGGGAAAACGCAAAAATGAAGATGCGGCTGATCGACTGCGTCGGGTTTGTGGTGCCGGGCGCGGAGGGAACGACGGAAAACGGGGAACCGCGCATGGTGCATACCCCGTGGTCGGAGGAGGCGATCCCGTTTGAGGAAGCGGCGGAGATCGGAACGGTCAAGGTGATCCGCGATCATTCCACCGTCGGGATCCTTGTCACCACGGACGGGACGGTCGGCGATCTCACGCGCGAAAACTACGAGGAAGCAGAGCGGCGCGCGGCCGAGGAGCTGAAACGCATCGGCAAGCCGTTTTGCATCATTCTCAACAGCGCCGATCCGGAGCGCGAGGAGTCTGAAACGCTTGCGCTCGAGCTGGAAAAACGCTACGGCGCTCCCGTGGCGCTTGTAAACTGCTTTGATCTCGACGGCGAGGATATCAAAGAGATCTTCGGGATGATCCTTGAGCAGTTTCCCGTTACCGAGATCCGGGTGGAGCTGCCGGAATGGATGAACGCCCTGCCGGAAGGTCATCCTCTGATGGCGTCCTTTGTGGAGACCGTCCGCGCCTGCGCGTCCGATATCACGCAGATGGGGGACGTAAAGCGCGTGTTTGCCAACGCCCCGGTCAATCCCGATATCGCGGAAGCGACGGTGAAGGAACTCGACCTTTCCACCGGCCGCGCAACGGTCGCGCTTTTTCCGGAGGAGAGCAGCTATTATCAAACGCTCGGCGAGCTGTCCGGTCTGACTCTCGGCGGGGAAGAGGACCTATTTTGCACCGTTTGCGAGCTCGCGGAAACGAAGCAAAAATACGATAAAGTCAAAACGGCGCTGGACGAGGTCGCCGAAAAGGGCTACGGGATCGTGATGCCGGAGCTCTCGGAGCTCCAGCTGGAGGAGCCGGAGATCGTGCGCCAGTCGGGCGGGTACGGGGTCAAGCTGCGCGCCTCCGCCAAGTCGATCCACATGATCAAAGCGAATATCGAAACGGAAATCAATCCGATCGTCGGTACCGAGGAACAGTCGGAGCAGCTCCTTTCCAGTTTGATGAAGGGCTTTGAGGAGGATCCCGCGCGGATCTGGGAGACCGATCTTTTGGGCAAAAGTCTTTACGAGCTTGTCAGCGACGGGATGCGCGCGAAGCTGGGGAACATGCCGGAGGAAAGCCGGGGAAAGCTCTCGGAAACGCTGGAACGGATCGTCAACGAGGGAAGCGGCGGGCTGATCTGCATCCTCCTATAATCATACAAAAACATACTATTTTCTGTTTTTGTATTAAAAGAAGCTTTTTTCCCAAAGCGACAGAACGAAAAAAGAACGGCGGCGGCCGTTCTTTTTTTCCGAACTTTTCGGAAAGCGGTTGAAAACGGGGATCTGGTGTGGTAGAATAATCTTGACATTCTGTTTTCAGAAATCAAGGAAGTGCTTATATGACAGAAAAATCCTGCGGGACGGTGCTCTACACAGTAAAGGACGGCGTCGTTCTGTATCTTTTGATCCAAAGCGCCGACGGCGGCGTGTGCGGATTCCCGAAAGGCCACGTGGAAAAGGGGGAGACGGAAGAAGAGACCGCCCTCCGCGAAACCTGGGAGGAAACCTCCGTGAAAGCTGAGCTGGTCGGAGACTTCCGCAAAGAGATCGTATATCGCCTTAAAAACGGCAATGCCAAAACGGTGGTCTTTTTCCTCGGCACCTTCTCGGACCAGGAGCCGCGGCACAACGAGGGCTTTGAAACGCTCAACTACCTTCTCCTGCCGTACGCGGAGGCGTGCCGGAAGCTGACCTTTCACAACACGCGCCGCGTGCTGGAAAGCGCGGACCGTTTTCTCAGGGCAAGGGAAATATGAAAAAAGGCGGAGCCGATCCGCCTTTTCTTTTTACTCCGTGTCGCTGTCGAATACGCTGCTCTGCGTTTCCGCCGGGCGGTAGGAAAGTCCGAGGTGGTCGTAGGCCATCTTGGTCGCAACGCGGCCGCGCGGCGTACGGGAGAGAAATCCGATCTGCATAAGATAGGGCTCGTAAACGTCCTCGATCGTGATCGATTCCTCGCCGACGGTCGCTGCGAGCGTCTCCAGACCGACGGGGCCGCCGCCGTAATACTCGATGATCGCGCGCAGCATTCTCCGGTCGGTGTTGTCAAGACCGAGTCCGTCGATCTCCAGCTTGGTCAAAGCGGTCTTCGCCACGTCGAGCGTGATCTGCCCGTCCGCGAGGACAAGAGCAAAATCGCTGACGCGCCGGAGGATCCTGTTCGCCACGCGGGGGGTGCCGCGAGAGCGGGAGGCGATCTCTGACGCCGCGTCTTCCGTTACGGAAACGCCGAGTATGTCGGCGGAGCGCTTGACGATGGCGGTCAGCTCGCGCGGGGTGTAAAGCTCCAGCTTTAGCAAAACCCCGAACCGGTCGCGCAGCGGGGTCGTGAGCTGACCCGCCCGGGTCGTGGCCCCGATCAGGGTGAAGTGCTTTAAGGGGAGACGGATGCTGCGGGCGGAGGGGCCCTGCCCGATGATGATATCGATCACAAAGTCTTCCATGGCGGGGTAAAGGATCTCCTCGACCTGACGGGAGAGACGGTGGATCTCGTCGATGAACAGCACGTCGCCCTCTCCGAGATTGGTCAGAAGCGCGACAAGGTCGCGCGGTTTTTCGATCGCGGGACCGGAGGTGGCGCGGATGTTGACGCCGAGCTCGGACGCGATGATATACGAGAGAGTCGTTTTTCCGAGGCCGGGCGGCCCGTAGAGGAGGACGTGGTCAAGACTTTCTCCGCGCAGCTTGGCCGCGTCGATAAAGACAGAGAGGTTGTCCTTGGCTTTTTCCTGCCCGATATAGTCCGTGAGGGTCTTCGGGCGCAGTTTGTTGTCGCTGTCCCGGTCTTCCGGGATCTCGTTTTGGGCGACCAGCCGGTTTTCGAGATCGAACTCGCCTTCGATTGCCATATCAGACGCTCCTTATTTTACGAATTTAGAGAGGCAGATCCGGATGATCTCCTCCGTGGACATACCGGCCGTATTGACGTCGCGCAGCGCGTCCCGTATCTCGGTTTCTTTATACCCGAGAATGGTCAAAGCGCTCTCCGCGTCGGCGAGCGCCGAGCCGGGAGCGGCGTGAGCGATCTGCGCGACGGGCTCGCCGCTTTGCGGGACTGGGGCGTTTTGCAGCTTGTCCTTTAGCTCCAGGATGATCCGGGAAGCGGTTTTAACGCCGATCCCCGGCGCCGCCGCGATGGTTTTCGGCCGGTCGGAGAGGATCGCCGTGACGAGATCGGAAACGGAAAAAGAGGAGAGGATCGAGACGGCGGCCCTCGGTCCGATCCCGGAAACGCCGGTCAGAAGGGTAAAGAAGCGGAGTTCTTCTTTGGTATAAAAGCCGAAGAGCTCAACGCCGTCCTCCCGCACGGCGAGGAAGGTATAGAGCTTTACGCTGCCCGCCTGTTCCCCGGACAGGGAAACGAGAGAAGCGTGAGTGGTTCCGGAGATCGTCATAGAGTAGCCGACCCCGCAGGCCTCGACGGTCGCGCGGGAGGGCTCCAGTTCTGTCAGTTCGCCTTTGATATAAGAAAACATATCATATCTCCTCTTCGGGCGCGCAGACGAAAACGCGGCGTCCCGTTTTTTTCAGTCGGTCGGCGATCCGGTGGGCGTCTTCGACGGCGCAGATGCCGAACACGGCGGCGCCGGAGCCGCTTAAGAGAGCGCCGAGGGCGCCCGCCTCCAGAAGTTCTTCTTTGATGCGTTTGGCCCGGGGAGCCGAGGGAAAGACGGACGCTTCAAAAGAGTTATACAGATTGGCCGCCACGGCGGCGGGATCGCCTGTTTCCAGCCCCCGGACAAGTGCCTGGTAACGCGTCTCCGCCAACGCGGCCTCTTCCTCTCCGTGCGGGAGTTCGTCGAACGCGGCGTAAGCCGCCGCGGTGGAGACGCGTTCGTTTTCGATCGCGATCACGATCCGGCAGGAGGGAAGCGGGGGAAGGGGAGAGAGCTTTTCCCCGCGGCCGATTGCCAGCGCCGTTCCCTTTTTCAGGCAGAAGGGAACGTCCGAGCCGAGCGCGGCCGCCAGCGTATAGAGTTCTTCCGGCTTTGCCTTGCCCGGGAACATCCGGTTGAGAGCGTACAAAACGCCCGCCGCGTCCGCGCTGCCTCCGCCCAGTCCCGCGCAGACGGGAATATGCTTTTCGAGATAAACGGAGATCTCGTAATGGCCGGAAAGGAAGCGATCCAGAAAGAGGGAGGCCGCCTGAAAGGCGATATTCTTTTTCCCCGTCGGGAGGAAAAAGTTATTCGAACGAACGAGGATCTTTGTGCGCACGCTTTTGTTGCAGCGGACGGTAAGCCGGTCAAAGAGAGAGACGGTCTGCATCACGCTGCGCAGATCGTGGTATCCGTCCTCCCGGCGCGCGCCGATCTCGAGGAAGAGATTGATTTTGGCGGGGGTTTTGATTTTCATTTCCATAGAATACGAACCGTCCGGGAAACGAGATTGCTTTTATTCTACCATATCCGCGTCTTAAATTCAAGAAGTTGGAAAAAAATCCTAAAAGCATTCGTCTTTCTCTTGATTTTCGGCCGCGGGTCCGATATAATGAATACGGGTGAGAATATGGGTAAGATTTTGAAAGATCCGGAATATAACAAAATCGCCGTCCGCGTCTGCGTTACGGTGTTTCTTTCTATTGTTTTGGTCCTGGCCGTTTTCAATCTTTCCGCTATTCTCGGAACGGTCGGGGCATTTCTCCGCGGGATCTCCCCGATCCTCACCGGCTTTGCCCTCGCCTACGTGATCACCCCCGTCTGCCGGATCGGGGAACGCCTCTTTTCCTTTGCGGACCGCAAATCGTCCGCCAAACGCCGCGGTCCCGACCCCTCCGTCTGGCTGGGAGCCGTTTTCGCCTATCTCGTTCTTCTCGCCTTCGTCGTTCTCTTTATCGTCCTTCTCGTTCCGCAGATCCGCTCGAGCTACGAGGATCTCGTCGGAAAGGGAGACGAGTATCTCGCCGCCGTTCAGACCAAGCTGCGCGAGCTTGAGGCCGCGGGGCGGCTTCCCTCCGGCTTTGATCAGATCGCCGGGTTTTTTGACAAAGCGAGCCTCTCCGATCTCCTATCCGGCATCATCGGCGACTCCTTTGCTTTCCTTGACAAGGTCGGCAATCTGGCTGTCGAGTACGCAAGCAAGATCGCGGTCGCTGTTTTTCGCGCCGCCCTCGCCGTCGTGCTCTCGTTTCTTTTTGTCGTCTTCCGCCGCGGGATCGCCGGTGCGGTCAATCGCACGCTCTCCCTCGTGCTCGGCGGCAAGGCGTTCGGCGGGCTTTACGGGGGCGCCAGACTGACGGACAAGTATTTCGGCGGATTTATTACGGGAAAGCTGCTCGACTCTCTCATCATCGGTATCCTTTCCTTCTTCGTTTTCGCGATCTTCCGGATCCCCTATTATCCTTTGATCGCTCTCGTGTTTGGGATTACCAATATGATCCCCTATTTCGGACCCCTGATCGGGATCCTCTTCGGCGCCTTCATCCTGATCATCCCCTCGCCCGGCAAGGCCGTGCTGTTCGCTGTTCTCGGGCTTCTGATCCAGCAGCTTGACGGCAACGTCATCGGTCCGAAGATCCTCGGGGACTCAATGGGGCTCAACTCCTTCTGGATCCTGATCTCCATTACCGTGATGGGCAATATCCTCGGCGTCTGGGGGATGCTCCTCGGCGCTCCGGTCTTCGCCGTGATCGGCGAGATCATCCAGAACCAGCTCAACAAACGCCTGATCGCCAAACGGATCTATCCGGACACACTGGAGCCGATGGGCCCGGCGGAGCCGGAAACGGAAAAGGAGGAAACGCCATGAGAAAGTTCTTTTCCGGGAAAGCCGGTCAAATCTCTTTCTACGTGATCGTCTGCGTTCTGATCCTTTCCGTTCTCGTTTCTCTCTGGATCAATCTCACCGGCGTGCTTGCTTTTTTGCGCGGCTGCCTTTCGGTCCTTGCGCCGCTGATCTACGCGCTCGTTTTCGTGCTGATTGTCAATCCCGTCGTCCGTTTCTTCCGGGAAAAGGTCTTTGCCTTTCTCACAAAAGACAAGCCGGAACGGAGCGAAAAAAGCAAAAAACGCCGCGCCGTCCTTGCGCGAGTCCTTTCGATCATCTGCGCCTATCTGATTCTTCTTGTTCTGATTTCCGCCGTCATCGTGATCGTCTTTGTCCCGCTCTTCCAGAGCATCGAGGATATCCAGACGATCATTCCGTACTATCTTAATTCCGCGACCGACTGGATCGATAAAACGATCGCCGGAAGCAAACTTTTTTCCGCTCAGCACGACGATATCATGACCTACGTCAACGAGTCGCTCCAGGTCTCCTCCGACCGGATCCAGTCCGCGATCCCCGTTCTTCTCAATTCCGTGCGGGCGTTCGTATCCGAGGCGACGGCGATCGTGATCGGTCTGATCATCTCCGTCTACGTGATCGCTTCGTTCGATTATCTGCGCCGGATCCGCGATAAGATCATGGCGGCGCTTTTCGAGCCCGCCGCAACCGAACGCATCCTCCGCCGGACGCGGGTGATCCACACGATTTTCAGCGGTTATCTGACGGGGCGGCTCCTCTGTTCCGTCGCGCTTGAGCTCGTATTCTTCTTCATTTTGTGGATGCTGAAGATCCCGTTCTACTCGGTTATCTCTATCCTGATGGGGGCGCTCGCCTTCGTTCCCGTCGCGGGGACGATCCTCTCCTTTGCCTTCGGCGTCTTCCTCTGTCTCATCTTCTCGCCCGCCAGAGCCGCGTGGTGCGCCTTGATCTTCTTCCTCGTTTTTCTTGCCGACTACTTCCTTCTTCAGCCTCTCGTCATCCGGCAGGAAGCGCGTTCCCCGGTTCTCCTTTCCCTTGTCGCTGTCATCGTGGCCTATACCCTCTTCGGCGTGATCGGAGCGCTGATCGCCGTGCCGGTCGCGCTGGTGATCCGGCGCCTCGCCCGCAGTCTTCTCGCCGCGCGGATGCAAAAGAAAAACGAAACGACCGTTGCTTAACACAAACCGGAGGCGTCCGCGATGCGGACGCCTCCGGTTTTATTACCACCCTCCAAGGATCATCGCGCTCAGCTCTTCTCCGAGGATCTCCGCGGAGACCTTTGCCTCCGCCAGCGTGTTGCCGCAGGACCCCACTTCAAAGAGCATCGAGCAGGGGGCAATCTCCTGGTTGTAAGCCGATTTACGCAGACAGATCGCCCGCGCCAGCCCGAGGTAGTGCGCGTTCAGGTTTTGCTGGAGCTTGGCGGCAAACTCAAAATTGGTTTCCCAGTTCGGATGGTTCGCTCCGTAACCGTCCGTTCCGCACACGCTCATGATCTGCGCCGCGATCTGCCCGTTCGCCACCGTCACGGGCCGGATCTTCGTTCCGTCCTCCTTGAGAACGGAGTCCCGGTGCACGTCGAACACGTACCGGATCGACGGATACTCTTCAAGGTATTGTTCGATCGTGGCGGCGGAGCGCTCGTAGGATCCGATATAGCTTTCCTTATCGTGCATTACGGTCGAGTGGAGCGTTGAAATCCCCGCCTCGCGGAGTTTTTCCGCGATCACCTCGCCGATCGCCACGACGTTTTTGTTGATATCCGCGCTGCGCGGGACGTTATAAGTTTCGGAATACCCGGCGGCGCCCTCCTCGGAGTACGCTTCCGTCCCGTGCGTATGTACGATCAGAACGACGGGCGCGGCCGCTCCGTCCGCGGCGGCGGCCAGATCAAGTCCGGGACAGGACGGGGCCAGACAGGCGTAATCGGCGGTACGGATCGGAAAGTCGGTATCGTTATAGAGGGAGAGTGCGCCGTCCCGTTCGCTTGAGAGATCGTATGGTACGATCGGGAAAAGTCCTTCCGGCACCCGGGAGAGATCGTAATCGTAAAGCCCCGCAAAAAGCTCCACGCTCGTTTCGATCGCCCGTTCTTCTTTTACGGAGCCGTCCTTTTCCGCCGGATCGGCGGGAGGTTCGTTTGCGGGCGAAAGAGCCGGGACCGCCGCGTCATCCTTATTCTTGGAGGAGGCAAACATCCAGGCAAGGGTGTTTTCCGGCAGGAAGGTTTCCTTTGAGCGTTTCGTCACGGCGGAAACGAACCCGGCAAAGGATCCGGCGTTTTCGGCATTGGCGAAAAAGGACGCGCAGAGGATGAAAAAGCAAACGGAAAGAAGGGAAAAGAGGGAGCAAAGCGAGATCCGCTTTTTCGCCCCGCGCAGCGGCGGCGGCGCGTTTTGCCGCTTTGCTTCCGTAAGGAGATAGGGGCTTGTTTTTTGATAAGGGACGTCCGTTATGATCACCATCCTTCCGTTTTTCTGTTACAGAGTATTCCGGCGGAGGAGGCATTATGCCTCCCCGATCGAAAAGGCGAGATCGGCGGCGCGGGCAAGGATCGCGGAAACGGAAACGAGCATACGGTCCGCTTCCTTCGGCGAGACGAAATATCCCTCGCCGGCCTCGAGGATCTTTTTTTCCGTTTTTTTTCCGATCTCCGCTCCCGCCGCGGAGAGAAAGTCGAAAACGAGCGCCGGCGCGGAGGTAACGGTGGGAACGCCGATCCCGATAACGGGAACGCCGAAGCGGGCAAAGTCCAGAGCGGCCCTGTCGTTTTTCATCCCGGAGCCGGGGGAGATGCCGCTGTTCGTGAGCTGAACGGTGGAAAAGAGATGGGTGAGAGAACGGGAGGCGAGCGCGTCGAAGGCGAGAATGAGGTCGGGCGAGGAGGCCTTTACCGCTCCCTCGATCAGATCGGCCGTCTCGATCCCGGTCTGTCCTACCACCCCCGGCGCGATCGCCGCAACGGACAGGGAGCCGAGCGACCGGAAAACGGCAGGAGAAAGAAGGGAAAGATGGCGCGTAACGGTGATCTTTTCCGCCGTTTCCGGTCCGATCGCATCCGCCGTCATCCTTGCGTTTCCGATCCCCGCGACAAGGATCTTCGGCTTTTCTTTCCGGGCAAATACCGCCTCGCCGAGCAGACGGATCTTTTGCGCAATAAGAAAGCTCAGACCGGCTTTTTCCTCCTCCTCAAGGTCCCACATTCCCTCGGCGAACACGGTGATCACGCAGTCCTCCTCCGAGAGCCCGTTCTCCTTTTTTTGCGGGGCGCGCATCGTCAGCGTGCGAAATCCGCGTTCCGTTTTTTCCTCTGCGCGCCGGGCGGGCCGCGTTTCTCCTTTTTTCTCACACGCGAGATCGGTATAGGCGTCCGGAAAGATCGGCATATTCTTCTCCTTGTCTGTTAAAATGCTCAAATTCCACTTTCTAATATTGTGCAATCGCACAAATCTTATTCCAAAAGAAAAGAGATGATTGATAATTAAAAAGGGGAATGATATAATAGCAAAAGATGTAAGTACCGTGCTGTTTTATGCTTTGCAGCGGTTTTACTCGTATCACATACTCCCGGAGGATTGTTTAGTTATGAAGAGAACGGTTTCTCTCCTGCTCTGCCTGCTGCTCCTTTGCCCCTTCCTGTTTTCCTGTTCGACGAAACTGGTGGGAGACGGAGCGATCTTTGAAGCGTACGTCGCCTCGGAGACGTTTTGCTTCGATCCCGCGTTTGCGTCGACGGACGACAACACGGCGCAGTATCTTTCTCTCATTTATGAAGGACTCACCAAGATCGACGCGAACGGCAAACTCGTTTACGCCCTTCTTGACCATTATAAGAGCTCCCGCGACATTATCCGCGGGGAGTATAAGCTGACGCTGTATCTGAAGCAGACCAAATGGAGCGACGCGGCGAGCGTAACGGCGGACGACTTCCTCTTTGCGTGGAAGCGCCTCCTGTCCTCCGACTTTTCTTCTCCCGCGGCGTCCCTGCTCTATGATATCAAAAACGCCAAAGAAGCGAAGGAAGGGTACTGCTCGATCGACGCGGTCGGTATCGCTTCGGTGGATACCTATACGCTGGAAGTGACTTTCCCTTATGAGATCAACGTCGAAGCGTTTCTCCGCGCCTGCGCCTCCGTCCAGCTCTCCCCTCTGCGCGAAAACGTGATCAGCCGCAACCCCGATACCTGGGCGAGTCGCTATTCCACACTCTCCGTCAACGGCCCCTTCTCCATCAAGGCGATGGACTACAAGGCGCACACCGTGACCCTCCAGCGCAACAGCTATTATTATCGCAATACCGACGAGGAGCTCAACAAGAACGTCGAGCCCTATAAGATCGTCATGCACTTTACCAAGACGGACGATACCTCCGCCGGAAAGGATATGAGAAGCGAGGATCTGCAGGCGCAGCTTGACCGCTTCAACAGCGGCGAGATCCTCTATATCGGCGATCTTCCCGTTTCCGTCCGCTCCGAGTACCTCCAGAAGGGTACGCTCTCCGACACGCTTTCCACCATGTCCGTGATGGTCAACTGCAAGAGCGATCTCCTCTCCGACAAGGAGGTCAGACAGGCGCTTTCCCTCGCCGTTGACCGCCGGGCGCTCGCCTCCGCGATCGTGTTTGCCGATCCCGCGACCGGGCTTGTCAACTCTCTCGTCAACGATAAAAACGCGAAAACGAGCTTCCGCAAAGTCGGCGGAGACCTGCTCTCCTACTCCGCGGAAACCGCAAAATCGAAGATCGCGTCCGCCGGCGCTTCCGGCAAGACCCTGACGCTGACCTACAAACTGACCGACGAGTTCTCCGCGGTCGCCGGCTTCTTAAAAGAGGCCTGGGAGCAGCTGGGAATCAAGGTCGAGCTCAAGCCCGTGATGGCCGAGAGCCACGACGTGAAAAAGGACGACGTGGAATACACCTACTACACCGATACGCTCGAACAGGCCTATCTCGCCGGCGATTACGATCTGCTCCTTTGCGATTTCGGGATGATCTCGACCGAGCCCTTCGGCGTTCTCGCCCAGTTCGCGCTCGGCTATACCGGCAACTCCTGCGACTCCGCAAAAGACTGGGAAGTTACCCCGCACGTTTCCGGCTATCATTCCGAGAGCTACGATCAGCTGATCGCCTCCATCCACATGGAGACCGATTACGCGAAGCGTGTCGAGATGCTCCACGAAGCCGAGAAAGCGCTGCTCGACGATATGCCGATCATTCCGCTGCTCTTTAACAAGAACTTTTATATGATCAGCCCGGAACTGAAAAAAGAGACCGTCAATTATTTCGGCTTCACCCGTCTCGAAAAGGTATACTACAAAAACTATACCGAAGCGGCAGAAGAAGAATAAGATGGGCGATAAGTTCACGCTGACCGGCAAAAATGAAATCAAGATCTTCATTCTTTTCCTATTGAATGAGATCGACTATCCTCTTGATTACGACGAACTGGGAGAAATCACGGTTTACGATAACTTCGTCGGGTATTTCGATTTTGCCGAGTGCTTTTCCGAACTTCTTTCCGCCGGGCATCTGATTGAGATCAAGGACGGCGAGACCGTACGCTATACGGTCTCGCCGACCGGACGCACCGTCGCCTCTCAGCTCCAGGACAGCATCATGCTTCCCATCCGGGAAAAAGCGTTCAAAACCGCTCTGCATCTGCTTTCCTTCAAGCGGAGAAACGCCAAGGTCAGCTGCTCGGTTACGGAGGACGAGGGGCGATTTTACGTCCGATGCACCATCACCGAGCACGACCGGATCACGATGGATACCACCGTTGCGACAGACAGCAAGCTCCGCGCCGAAAAAATGAAAAATAACTTTCTCGAACGTCCGGAAGTGATCTTCAAAGGTCTCTCCGCGCTGCTTGCCTGCGAGGTCGATTATCTGTTTTCCTGACCCTTGTTCAACTTTTACAAAAATTTGTTGTTTTTTTCTTATTTTCCTATTGACATTATTTTTTTTGGTGCTATAATAAACTCAATCTGAGAATGTCCTAAGTTTTAAGATATTGTTACCGTTTTGTAAATCCCGCCGGGAGTTTTCATGCGCGAAAAGCTGGAAAAAAACGAAATCCACGATTTGGTGAAACGCGCTGCCGCGGGAAGTGAAACCGCTTTTTCCGATCTTCTCGACCGTTACGCGCCCCTGATCAACCGGTCTGTCGCCTCTTTCCGTTATTGCGGTATGGAGAGCGAAGATCTCTCGCAGGAGGCGATCATCGCGCTGCTTCAGGCGGTCCGGTCCTTCCGGCCGGAAGCGGGCGTCAGTTTCGGGCTGTATGCTAAGATCTGCATCACCAATTCGCTGATCACGGCGGCCAAAAAACGCGCCGCTTCCGCCTCCGTTCTTTCCTACGAGGAGGAGCGGGAACGCTCCGACGAAGGCGCGAACGACCCATCCGTCGTACTGGGGGAAGTTGAGCGCGCCGAGTCGATCATGCGGTCGGTGCGAAAAGAACTCTCCGCCTTTGAAAACCGGGTGTTTGATCTGTATCTCGCCGGTTATACGGCAAAAGAAACCGCGGCGTTGCTCTCAAAGCAGGAAAAATCCATTTCCAACGCTCTGTTCCGCATTCGCGGGAAACTGAAAAAGACACTGTCCTGATATCGTTTTTATATATTTTCGTTTATATGCCCAAATAGCTTAAGCAGAGCGTTGGTTACCAAAGGTGTCGGTTTGAATCCGTCTTGGGGCGAAATTACCATATTTTTTAAGCGAGGTACTAGAGCATGTTTGAGGACAAAACATTAGTGTGCAAGGACTGTGGGCAGGAGTTCGTCTTCACCGCAGGCGAGCAGGAGTTCTACGCTGAAAAGGGCTTCCAGAACGAGCCGCAGCGTTGCAAGGCCTGCCGTGATGCCCGTAAGAGCGCAGGCAAAGGCCCCCGTGAGTATTTCACGACCGTTTGCGCTGAGTGCGGCAAGGAAGCGAAAGTTCCTTTCCAGCCGACCAACGACCGTCCGGTCCTTTGCAGCGAATGCTTTGCCGCTAAAAAAGCCCAGCAGAACGACTGAGCCTTTGCGGAAGAGATGCAAACAAAAAAAGAGACGCACAGTTCTGTGCGTCTCTTTTTTTCAAAGAAGGAAAAAAAATCAGATTTTTTGTTTTTTGCTATATACAAAATAAAAAATATATGTTATTATAAGATTAAGTTTTGGTAATTGTCGCAGAAGGGCGTACTATGTCGCAGCGTACACTGTCCTGCCCCCCCTATTCCGGGAGGGAAGACGCCGAAGGATCGGCGTCCCGCGTCGTTTACGGCCGCAATCCCGTCAAGGAGATTTTAGAGGCCGGGACGCGCGTTGACCGCGTGTTTTTCAAGCGCGGAGAACGCGAGGGCTTTCTCAGCGTTCTTGCCGCCAAAGCGGCGGAAAAGAAGATCCCCGTCTCTGAGGCGGACAAGACGAAGCTTGATAAGCTGGCGGAGGGCGGAAATCACCAGGGCGTCGTCGCGCTCGTTTCCCCGATGGAGTTTTTAACGCTCGATCAGCTTGAGGAGAAGACGCGCGCCGAAGGGAAGGAACCGTTCTTCGTCCTGCTTGACGGGATCGAGGACCCGCATAATTTCGGCGCGATCGCCCGTTCCTGCGAGTGCGCGGGCGCAAACGGCCTGATCGTTCCCAAACACCGCACCGCTCCCTTTTCCGCCGTGGCGGAAAAAGCGTCCGCCGGGGCGCTCTCCCATCTTCCCGTCGCGCGCGTTCCCAATCTCACGGCGGCGATCAAACAGCTCCAGTCCCACGGCGTGTGGGTTTACGCCGCGGAAGCGAGCGGGGAGTATTACGGCGGCGCGGATCTCTCCGGTCCGATCGCCTTCGTCTTCGGTTCCGAGGGATTCGGCGTTTCCCGCCTCGTCCTCGAGACCTGTGATAAGATCATCAGTATCCCGTTGCACGGGAAGGTCAATTCATTAAACGTATCCGCTGCGGCAGCAGTCATCTTGTTCGCTGCGGAAAAATGCCGCCGCGAACGCGTTTCGCAGCAGGAATAAGGAGTGTTTATCATGAAAGACAACAAAAACGAACGGAACGCTTCCGAGCAGTTTTCCCCCGAGGAGCTGATCCGGAAACTCAAGTTTCAGTTAAGCGGAGAGGCGTCCACTCCTGACCCCGTTCCTCCGCAGAATAACGACGATACGCCCCCCGCGGCAGATGATTCTGCTGTTTCGGAGAATACCCTCGAGGATCCGCAGGAGTCCGAGGACGCTTTCTCCGTGACCGCCGCGGCTTTTGACGAACCGGCCGACGCGCCCGAGGAGACCTCCCCCGCCGCAGACGAAGAAGAGCCCGAAGCGGAGACCGCCTTTGAACTCCCGGCGGACGAAACGCCGGATCCTGCGCTTGCCGATGACTCCGCCGATCTTCCCCAGATCCGCTTTACGGCGGAAGAGGAGGACGGCTCCGTTCCCGAGGAAACGGCCGCCGCGGACGAAACCGCGCAGCCCGTCGAAGCGCCGGCGATGTCTCTTTCTTTTGAAGAGGAAGAAAAGGACGCGAGCGCGAAAGACGCTTTTCTCGCTTATATCCGTTCGCAGGTGATGCAGGGCGAGGACGAAAAAGCCGCCAAACCGCTTTTGATCCCCGAGCTTGAGGAGATCACCGTTCCCGCCGAAAAAACAGAAAAGCCCGCCGAGGAGAGCGGAAACGGGGAAGAACCCTTCAACTTCTTTGCCAATCTGGAGGAAAAAGCGGCAGAGGAAGCTCCCGCCGCCGACGTTGAGGAAACCGAGGAAAAACCGACGATCGCGTTCGATCTTTCCTCCATCCGTTCCGAGAGCCCGGCTCCGGCGGAGGAGCCCGATCCCGCGGACGATCCCGATCTCTCCGACGCTCCGGATTTTTCCACCGTTTCCTTCAGCCCCGCCGAGACCGACGCGGATGCCGATACCGACGGGATCGCGCCTGCCGCTGCCCGCGAAGCGTTTGGCAGCAATAAACCGAATATCAATATGCTGATCGCGCTCGGTATCTCCGTTTCCGAGGTGGAGAACATCTACGGCAAAGAGGTCGCCGAGGAGTTTGCCGAAGCGAAAGCGAAAGAGGGTCAGCTTGACACCGAGGAGTTCTCCTCCGAGAGCGCCTACGAATACACCGCCGCGTCCCAGAACGACGAGGTCGTCCGTTATTTCAAGAAAGAGAAGACGGTTTCCCTTGTCAAACTCATCGCCTCCGCCGCTATCTTCTTCCTTCTGTTCCTTTTCGAAAATCTGCCGCTGTTCGGCGTTCGCTATACCGGCTGGATGAACCAGGCGGATTTCCCGCTCGTCCACGTGATGGTCGATCTTCAGCTCGTTCTGATCGCCGCCGCGCTTGCCTTTGAGGAGTTGATCGACGGCGCGACCGGCCTCTTTAAGAAAACGCCGGATATCAGGAGCTTTGCGTTTTGCGCGACCGTTCTCAACGTGATCGCCGCTATCGTGATCGCCTGCACCAAAGCGGCAGCAACCGCCCGTCTTTCCGGCTTTTCCGCCGTATTCGTGCTGACCGTTTGCCTGCTCGTTTCCTATCTTAAAACCCGCGCAGACGCGGATAACTTTGCCGTTGTTTCCACCACCGGCCTGAAGGCGTGCTGCTTTGCCGACAACGACGAGTCCGTCGCCAAGGAAAAAGCGGCGTTTGCGAAGGAGCTGGAAGACGAAAATCCCAAGGTCATCTCCTTCGGCAACGCCCACTTTGTGGAAAACTTTTTCAACCGGATCCAGGAAAAAACGCCTACCCTTGCCGACCGGATCCTGATCCCCGCGGCTTTGATCGCGCTTGCGGCGGTTGCCGTTCTTGCCGCCGTCAAATCGAAGAACGTTTCCTACACCCTCTCGGTGCTCAACACCGCGATCGCCGCGTTTTTCCCCGTTTCCGTCTTCGCGGCCGGGATCTTCTCCTTCGTGAAAGCGCAGCGGCTTGCCCACGAGGCAAAATCCGCCATCATCGGAGACGCCGCGCCGTACGTCTATTCCGGCGCTTCGGTCGTTACCTTCCGGGATAAAGACGTCTATCCTTCCTACTGCGTCAAGCTCCGCAATCTCAAGGTTTACGGCAACGCGGAGATCGAGGAAGTCCTGCGTACCGCCGCCGTCGTTTTCCGCGAGACGGGCGGCCCCCTTTCCGACGTGTTTGAATACGCGACCTCCGATCTGGATAAATCCGAGCGCGCAACGGTCGTCCGCAGCGGCGACAGCGGGCTTGAGTGCGAGGTCGGCGGCAAGCGGGTCCTGATCGGAAAAGCTGACTTTCTCCAGTCGTACGGGATCATTCCGTTCTCCGACGTGGACGACCGCGACTATCTGAAGACCGGCGACGTGGGCATCATGTATGTCTGCATCGACAGCGAGCTCTGCGCCAAGTTCTACGTCCAGTACACGATGGACGTTGACTTTGAGGATCTTCTCCGCGCACTCAACAAATCGGGGATCTGCGTGGCGATCCGCACCTCCGACCCCAACATTGACCAGCACCTTCTGCAGGCGAAGCTCAATCTCCGCCGCGCGTCGCTGCGGATCATTCACGTTACCCCGGACGGGACCGCGGGCGAGGCGTACAGCGCCGCGGACAGCGGCGTGGTCGGCAACGGTTCGTCGAACGAACTGGTCGGCACGATGCTTCTTTGCGACAGGATCGTACACGTTCTCCGCACCAACAATATCCTCAAGTGCGTTTCCGTTTTCGCCGGCATCTTCCTCTTGCTTCTCACCGTCCTCTTTGCTCCGAACGCGCTGTTCTTCTCCTTCTGGCTTGTTCTGTATCAATTCTTCTGGATGATCCCCACCTTTGTTTTGTCCAAACTCTTTCTGTAAGGTAAAACATGGAACTGAGTGAACTCTTTCCCCTTGTTCAAAAGCCGGGACGTTATACCGGAGGCGAGTACAATATCTGCATCAAAGACAAAAGCGCAGTGAACCTGCGCTTTGCCTTTTGTTTCCCCGATTCCTACGAGATCGGTATGTCCAACCTCGGTCTCCAGGTCCTTTATCACGCGCTCAACCTCGCTCCGGACGTCTGGTGCGAGCGGGTCTTTGCCCCCTGGCCGGATATGGAGGGCCTGATGCGGGAAAACGGCGTTCCTCTTTTTGCCTGGGAAAGCCGGGATCCGATCCGCGCGTTTGATATCGTAGCGTTCACGCTCCAGTACGAGCTTTGCTACTCGAACGTCCTCAATATGATGGAACTGGCCGGTATCCCGCTTCTCGCTTCCGAGCGGGGCGAGGAGGATCCGATCATCCTCGGGGGCGGTCCCTGCGCGTACAACCCGGAGCCGCTTGCCGACTTTTTCGACTTATTTTCGATCGGTGAAGGTGAGGAGGCGCTCCCCGAGCTTGCCGATCTTCTCAAACGGATGAAGCGGGAAGGCCGCTATACCCGCGCGGCGTTTTTGCGCGAGGCGGCCAAACTGGAGGGCTTTTACGTCCCGTCGCTCTACCGCGTTTCCTATCGCGAGGACGGAACGCTCGCGTCCTTTTCTCCGCTTTTTGACGACGTTCCCGCAACCGTCAAAAAACGCGTGATCTCCGATTTCAACGATCCGAAGTATATTCCCATCAAGCCCTTTATGCCGTTTATCGACACGGTGCAGGACCGGATCACGGTCGAGCTCTCCCGGGGCTGCATCCGGGGCTGCCGCTTCTGCCAGGCGGGTCACGTGACCCGCCCTCTGCGCGAGCGTACGCCGGACGTAGTCGACGCCGCCGCGCGGGAAACCTACCGGAAGACCGGGTATGAGGAAGTCTCCCTTTGCTGTCTTTCCGTCTCCGATTACAGCGGGATCGACGAGCTGACCGACCGGCTCCTCTCCTGGACGGGAGAGAGAAAGGTCAATCTCTCGCTGCCTTCGATGCGGGCCGATTCGTTTACCAAAGAACTGATGGACCGCACCTCCGCCGTCCGCTCCTCGGGGCTTACCTTTGCCCCCGAGGCGGGCACGCAGCGTCTGCGCGACGCGATCAACAAACGGCTGACCGAGGAGGATCTCTTTCACGCGGTGGATCTGGCGTTCGATTACGGCAAAACCTCCGTCAAGCTCTACTTTATGAACGGTCTCCCCACCGAAACGGACGACGACGTCCTTGGGATCGCGGAGCTTGGGAAAAAGGTGATCGACCGGTTTTATCAAAACCCGAACCGCAACCGCAAAAAGCCCCCGTCGGTTACGGTTTCGGTCGCTTGCTTTGTGCCGAAACCCTTTACCCCTTTCCAATGGGAAGGGCAGAACAGCAGGGAAGAACTCTCCCGCAAGCAGCGCCTTCTCGGCGAGAGCATCACCTCCCGCAAGATCCGCTATCACTATCACAGCGCGGACGTTTCCTATCTGGAGGCGGTCTTTGCCCGCGGAAACCGCACGATCGGCCGCGCGCTTTTGCGCGCCCGTCAAAAAGGACTTCGCTTTGACGCGTGGGACGAGTATTTCCGCTTTGACGATTGGATGGCTTGCTTTGCGGAGGAGGGGATCGATCCCGACTTTTTCGCTTCTCGCGAAATGGGCGAGGATGAGCTGCTCCCCTGGGATTTTATCGACTGCGGCGTTACGAAAGCGCATCTTCTCCGGGAGCGCCGGCGCGCGTACGAAGGACTCCCGACAAGAAACTGTAAGGAAGGCTGCAGCGGCTGCGGCGCAGACCGCTTTGGGGAATGTCTATGGAAAAAGAAAACCAGGTAACCGATTACCGCTACCGCCTGCGATTTGAGAAGACCGGCACGTTCGCATACGTTTCTCATCTCGATCTTGTCCGTACCTTTACCCGCCTCTTTATGCGGGCGGAGCTTCCGCTTTATTTTTCCGAGGGCTTCAATCCTCATCCCAAAATGGTTTTTTCCGCGCCGCTCCCCCTCGGAACGGAGAGCAAAACGGAGCTGCTCGACTTCCGCACCGTGGCGGAGCTTGATCCCGCAGGCACACTTTCCCGCCTCCGTGAGGTATCGCCCATCGGACTGGAGATACGCGAGCTTTATCCGGCTGAGGGAAAACTCAGCGAGATCGCTTTTGCCGCGTACGCGCTGACCTTTTTTTCGCCGCTGGATGAAAAGCAGGCGGCGGCGGTTTCCGACTTTTTCTCTCAACCGTCCATCCCGGCGGAAAAGAAGGGAAAGGACGGGGTAAAGACCGTCGATATCCGCCCGATGATCGCAAGCTGGGAGCTTGTTTCCGATCGGGAGATCCGCGCTCTCCTTTCCGTCTCCTCCGAGCGTTTTCTCAATCCCGATCTCTTTTCCTCCAAGCTCCGCTCCTTTCTCTGCGAGCGCTGCGGCGCAGCTCCTTCCGCCCGTATGCTCCGCTCCGCCTTCTACCGCGCGGACGGGGTCTCTCTTTTCCGCTGAACTTCGTTTTCGCTCTCAACGCGTTTCCGTCTACTCGGGGACGCGTTTTTTTCTTTGCCGGGATTTTTGCTGGTTCTTTCTTTGACAAGTTTTTTCTTTTTCTGATGATAGAATAAAGCAAACGGAGGTGAGGGGATGGAGCCCACGGTTTATCTCGACGAGTATTTTCTCGTCAATTTTGCGCTCGACGCGTTTTCTCTCTGGCTTGCCGCGCTCTTCGGCGGGGTCGCGTGCAAAGCGGGAAGGACCGCCTGCTCCGCCGCGCTCGGCGCGCTGTACGCCGCGCTTCTTCTCGTCTTCCCCTTGCCGATCTGGGCGGAGTATCTGACGGCGACCGGCGCTCTCTTCTGTATGACCCGCGCCGCGTTTCCGGTCAAGCGGATCTCCTCTCTTTTTCGCCTTTCCTTTCTCGTTTCCTGCGCTGCCTTTCTGACCGGCGGGATCTTTACCGTCTTTTACCGGCTGGCGGCGGGCGTTTTTCCCCGTCTTTCCTTTTGCCGCTTTGCGCCGTTTCTCTTTCTCTTCGGTTCCTTTACCGCCGCTCTCCTGCCGCGTTCTTTTGCCCGTTTTTGCGCCGCGGATACTACGCGCGAGGTAACGCTCATCTGGAAGGGAAAGGCCGTTACCCTACGGGGTCTTTCGGACAGCGGAAACCTCCTCTGCGAGCCGGTCAGCGGCGCGTCAGTCCTCTTTCTCTGCGAAGATGCGGCAAGGCGGCTTTTCGGGGAAGACGCGGCGCTCCTCACAGGGGAGGAAAGCGCGATCGCCGAACGCCCGGCGGCGGGGCTGCGGCTTGCCTTCTGCGTGACGGCGGCGGGGCGAACGGGCGTTTTGCTTCTCCGCCCGGAGAAAATCACGGTCGGCAAAGGACGCTTCTTAGAAGAAAAAAATTATTACGTTGGGGTATTAAAGAGCGATACGGTCCTCCCCGATGGGATCGAGTGTCTCTTGCCCGTCCGATAGGAGGATGTTATGGGGTTTTTTAAACTGCTTTGGAAGGTCCTGCGGCTTTGGTTTGGAAAAAAGAAAAGCGGCGTTTTTTACATCAACGGCCCGGATACCCTCCCGGAACCGCTCTCTCAGGAGGAGGAGGCGCGGCTCCTTTCGCTTCTCCCGGGCAATCCCGCCGCGCGTTCTTCTCTTGTCGAGCATAATCTCCGGCTGGTGGTATATATCGCCAAACGATTTGAGAGCGGCTATTGCGGGGTCGAAGATTTGATTTCGATCGGAACGATCGGACTCATTAAGGCGATCAACACCTTTAACGCCGAAAAGAATATCAAGCTGGCGACCTACGCTTCCCGCTGTATCGAAAACGAAATTTTGATGGTCCTGCGAAAAAACCAGAACCGCAAGGGGGACGTTTCCCTCGACGAGCCGCTCAATACCGACGGGGAAGGGAACGAACTGCTCCTCTCCGACATTCTGGGGATCGACGACGAGGTGATCTACCGGGATATCGAAACCGAGGAGGAAAAGAAGATCGTGCGCCGCGCCGTCGAGTCGCTTGAGGAGCGGGAGCGCCGGATCATCGAACTTCGCTTCGGGCTGAACGGAAATCCGGAAAAAACGCAGAAAGAGGTGGCGGATCTGCTCGGGATCTCCCAGTCCTATATTTCCCGCCTGGAAAAGAAGATCCTCGACAAGCTGAAAGAGGAGATCGGGGTCGCCTTTTAGCTTTTCCCCGCGTTTCGCGCGTTCGGCGCGGCGCGGGGACTTTTTTGCTTAAAAACGCCTTTTTCTTTTCCCGCTTTTTCGTTTTTTTCTTGCAAAAACCGCGCTCTTCTGCTATAATGTTCCTATGATGGGGTGAGTATGCATAAGTATCGTTTGAAAATCGGGGACGTCCTCGCTCCCCTTGCCGTTCTCCTGCTTTCCGGCGCGCTTTTTTTTGCTCTAACCGCGCGGAAAAAGCCCGTCGGGAGCGTGGAGATCCTTTGCGGCGGAGAGCGGACCGTCTGTTCGCTTCTGACCGACGCGGAGTACCGCTTTGAGCATAACGGTTATACCGTCGTTCTCACGGTCGAGGGGGGAGAGGCCTTCGTTTCTTTTGCCGACTGTCCGGACCGGCTTTGCGTACGGGCGGGCAGGATCCCCGGCGACACGCGCAGTATCGTGTGCGTTCCCGCCGGCGTCAGCGTGCGCGCCGTCCCGGAAGGAGGCGATTATGATGCGATCGCCGGCTAACCGCCGCCTTGCGTACGACGCCGTTTTTCTCGCGCTCGCGCTCATCCTTTCCTATCTCGAGTCCCTTCTCTCCGGCTTTCTTCCGATCCCCGGGCTGAAGCTCGGACTGCCGAACGTGGCGGTGATGGCGGTTTTCTCCCTCTTTGGTAAAATGGACGCGCTAATCGTTTCTCTGCTGCGGTGTTTCGTTCAGTTTCTTCTCTTCGGCAGCGCGCCGGCGCTCCTTCTCTCGCTCTCCGGCGCTTTCTTCTCCTTCTTCCTTCTTCTGCTTACCGACTGCGGACGCAGGCGCGGGATCGGGGTGATCGGGGCTTCCGTTCTCTCCGCCGCCGCCCATATCACGGGCCAGTGCGCCGCCGCCTCGCTTTTCTACGGTTTTCTCCCCGTTTTGTTTTATTATCCTACGATGCTTGCCCTCTCCGCGCCATGCGGGATCGTAACGGGCGTTCTTCTCGTTTTGATCCTTCGCGCGGCGGAGCGGATCCCGCGGGGAAGGGAGCGCACACCGTGAAACGTTTTGTTCTTTTCCTGTTATCTTTGCTTCTCTTATTCTCATTTTGCGCCTGTTCCCGGGAACAGCCCTGCCGCGACGATTTTTTTGCCTTTGATACCTACCACACCGTCTCCCTTTACGGGATGAGCGAACCGGAGGCCGACGCGCTTTTTGCCGGGATCGAGGCGGAAACGCGGGCGCTGGAGAATGTTTTTTCCTTTTATCTCGACGGCTCCGAGCTAGCCCGGCTGAACCGGACGCGCGAGGCGGCGCTCTCGGATCCGCTCCTGTCCGCTCTTTCCCGCGCCGAAAGGATCAAAACGGAGACAAGCGGCGCCTTTTCCCCCACGCTCGGCGCCTTGACCTCCCTCTGGGGGATCGGGCGCGAGGGATTTGTCCCGCCCGCGGAAACGGAAATCGCGGTAGCGCTCGCCGCCTCCGCCCCGGATCTGCCTCTCGCGGAGGGGATCGCCTCTCTTCCGGAGGGAATGCTTCTTGACGCCGGCGGGTTTGCCAAAGGTGTTCTCGCGGAGCGGCTGATCGCGATTGTACGCGCCTCCTCCTGTTCCCGCGCGGTCCTTTCCCTCGGCGGGAACGTGGGCGTCTATTCGGCGGACGGCTCCTATGAGTTCCGCATCGGCATTACCGATCCCTTTTCGCCGGAGAAGACCGCCGGATATCTTCTTTTGCGCTCCGGCTATCTTTCCGTTTCCGGGCACTATGAGCGATATTCCGAATACCGGGGAGCGCGTTATTCCCATATCCTGGATCCCGCCTCGGGCCGCCCCGCCGACAGCGACGTTGTGTCCGCCGCCGTCTGGTCGGAGGACGGGTTGCTCGCGGACGCCCTTTCGACCGCCTTCGTCGTGATGGGGCGGGAGAAAACGCTCGCTTTCTGCGCAAAGTCCGGGCGCGACTTCGGCGCCGTACTCTTTCTCGCGGACGGCACCGTTACCATTACCGATAATCTGAAAGGTTCGTTTGTTGCAACGCCATGACAACATCCTCTGTTTTTGAAGAATACCGGGACGCCGCCCGCTCGCTTCTTTCCGGCGCGGCCGCCGCCGCGGGTCGCTCCGCGCCTTCCGCTTTCGTGCGTACCTTCGGCTGTCAGCAGAACGAAGCGGACAGCGAACGCCTGAAGGGCGCGCTCGCCTCGCTCGGCTGCGTGATCGCAGACGAGCCGGACGACGCTGACGTGATCCTTGTCAACACCTGCGCGATCCGCGAACACGCGGAAAACCGGGCGCTCTCCGTGATCGGACAGTTCAAGCATCTCAAGGCCGCGCGTCCCGCTCTTGTGATCGGGATCTGCGGCTGTATGACGGCGGAGCCGCACCGGCGCGATCAGCTCAAGCGCAGCTTCCCCTACGTGGATTTCACCCTTCCCCCGGCAAGCGAAAGTCTGCTCCCCAAACTCATCTGCGACGCGTTCGACGACAAGCGCTCCTTTATCGAGGAAGCCGCCCCGCAGACCGAAGCGGTCCGCCCCTATCGCGGCGAGCGCTTCAAAGCGTGGGTGAGCGTGATGTACGGCTGCAACAACTTCTGTTCCTATTGCATCGTCCCCTACGTGCGGGGCAGAGAACGCAGCCGCCCCGCCGAGGAGGTCGAGCGGGAGGTGCGCGAGCTTGTCGCCGCCGGCTGCAGGGACGTTACCCTCCTCGGACAGAACGTCAATTCCTATCGCGGGGGATGCGATTTTGCCGCGCTTCTCGAGCAGCTCTGCCGGATCGAGGGGGATTTCGTTCTCCGTTTTATGACCAGCCACCCGAAGGACGCGACGGACGCGCTCTTTGACGTGATCGCCCGCGAGCCGAAGATCGCGCGTCATTTTCATCTGCCGCTCCAGTCCGGCTCCGACCGGATCCTGCGGCAAATGAACCGCAAATACGACCGATCTCGGTATCTTTCCCTCGTTCGTTCTCTGCGCGAAAAGGTCCCGGAGATCGCGATCACGACCGACGTGATCGTCGGTTTCCCCGGGGAAACGGAAGAAGATTTTCTCGACACGCTCGATCTTCTCCGTACCGTCCGCTTTGATATGATCTACGCCTTTATCTATTCGCCGCGCAAGGGCACCCCGGCCGCCGAAATGCCGGATCAAATCCCGCGCGAGGTCCAGAACGCCCGCTTTGACCGGTTGCTCGCGCTGCAAAACGCCGTTTCGGAGGAGATCAATTCCGCTATGGTGGGAAAAACCTTCCGCGTTCTCTCGGAGGGACCGAGCAAAACCGACCCCGCCGTTCTCGCAGGACGGACCGACTCGAACAAACTCGTTCTCTTTGAGGGGAACGCGCCGCAAGGCGTCTTTACCCAAGTGAAGATCACCGGCGCGGAGCCGTACGCTCTGCGCGGGACCGAAATAACGTCTGAAAGGAAAGAAATATGACCATCAGGGAAAGCGCAAAGGCTCTCGGAGAGCTGATCAAGGAAGATCCGGTCACCGCCGCGTATTTTGAAGCGTCGGACGCTTATAAAAAAGACCCGGAGCTCAAAAAGCTGATCTTTGAATACAACGTCCAGCAGACCGCCCTGCAGGAAGAGTACGCCAAGCCCGAAAAGGATCAAAAGGTGATCGACGCGGTCAACGGCCGCGTGAAAGAACTGTTTAACGAGATCACAAACAGCGAAGTGTATCAGACTTACTTAAACGCCCAGAGCGCGATGAACGAGCTGATCGACTCGGTCAACCGCGAGATCACCATGTCGATCTTCGGCAGTATGCCGGACGGGGGATGCACCCACGACTGCTCCTCCTGCCACGGCGGCTGCGGCCACGAACACTAAGAGAAAAGGAAGTTGATCCATGGCTCTTTCTCCGATGATGCAGCAATACTTTGCCATCAAAAACCAGTATAAGGATTATATCCTTCTTTACCGTCTCGGCGATTTTTACGAGATGTTTTTTGATGACGCAAAGACCGTTTCCAAAGAGCTGGAGCTTGTCCTGACCGGCCGGGACTGCGGCGAGGAGGAACGCGCTCCGATGTGCGGTATCCCCTTCCACAAGGCGGATCTTTATATCGGCAAGCTGATCGAGCGCGGGCACAAGGTCGCCGTTTGCGAGCAGACGGAGGATCCCGCCACCGCGAAAGGGCTTGTCCGGCGGGAGATCGTCCGCGTCGTAACGCCCGGCACGATCACCGATCCCGGCATTCTCGACGACAGAAAAAACAATTATCTCTGCGCGCTCGCCTTTTCCGAAACGGCGGTGGGCGCCGCGTTTTCCGACATTACGACGGGGAAGATCTACGCCACCGTCTTTTCCGGCGGGGAAAGGATCGACCGTCTCTGCGCGGAGCTTTCCGCCTACGCGCCGAGCGAGATCCTTTTAAACGCGGCGAGAACGGAGATCCCCCGCGTTTCCGCTTATCTCGACGAACGCTTAAGCGGCGCGATCCCGGAACATCGCCCGGAGCTCTTTCTCGCAGACGGCGCAAAAGACCGGATC
>CAMKAU010000018.1 GCA_946410595.1 uncultured Clostridia bacterium | reverse complement strand
CTCGAGGGCCTCGACCCACTCGGGCAGAAAGGCGACGAGCCCCTCGGGGACGGTGATATTCAGCCCCCAGTTGGCGTGCTCGCCCCAGACGAGGTAGCCCGCCCTGTCGCAATGATAGAGGAAACGCGCTTCAAAAATCTTTTCGTGCAGACGCGCGCCGTTGAAGCCGAGCGCCATCGAAAGCTCGATATCCTTTTGGAGCGCCTCGTCGCTCGGCGCGGTATAGATCCCGTCGGGGTAGAAGCCCTGGTCAAGCACCGTGCGCTGGAAGACGCTCTTTTTGTTGATCAGCACCTTCATCCCGTCGATCTGCACCTCGCGCAGACCGGCGTAGCTCTTGAGAACGTCGCGCTCCCTGTCGCTTTCCAGAGTAAAGACGAGGTCGTAGAGCCGGCCGGCGCCGACCTCCCAGAGATGCGTTTCCGCCAGCGGCAGCCGGAGCCGCAGCGCGTTGCCGGCGCCCGTTTTCACGGCTTTGCCCATCGGCCGCCCCTCGTAAAACGCCTCCGCCGTCAGCGTTCCCTTGCCGGAGAGCCGGAAGGTAAAGTCGAAAACGCCCTCCTCCGGATCGGGATAGCAGCGGAAGGATTGAATGTAGGTTTTCGGAACGAACTCCAGCCACACCGTCTGCCAGATGCCGGTCGTGCGGGTGTACTTGCAGCCGTAGGAGGCGTAGCGGTTGCTCTGCTTCCCGGCGGGCTGCCGGAAGGAGCGGACGTCGTCCCGCGCGTTGACGGTCAGATCGTTTTCCCCCTCGGAGAGGAAAGGGGTTATGTCAAAGGAGAAGGAGGAGTAGCCGCCCGCGTGGGAGCCGACCTCTTTGCCGTTGACAAAGACGAAGGAACGGAAATCCACCGCGCCGAAGTGCAAGAGCACCCGCCCGGCGAGCTCTCTCGCCGTAACGCGGATCTTCCGTTTGTACCACACGGAGGGGATAAAGTCGGTGTATCCGATCCCGGAGAGGGGACTTTCCGGGCAGAAGGGAACGGTGATCCGCTCGGGGTATTTTTCCTCGGCGTCCGGGGCAAAAAGCCCGCGCTCGCGCCCGGACACGCCGAAGTCAAAGGCAAACAGCCATTCTCCGTTCAGATTCCGCCAGGTCTCGCGGACCGCCATCGGCTCGGGATGCTCGGGGCGGGGAAGAGGTCGTGCTTCCTGTTTCATCATAACTCCTTATTTCGTTTGTGTATTTTTAGAGAAAAGCGGGAAGCCGCTTCCCGGAAGGTCAGACCTTGTCCGCGATCGCCAGGATCAGGCGTTCGGTCTTCTCCCAGCCGAGGCAGGGATCGGTGATCGACTTGCCGAAGACGTTTTCCCCGATCTTCTGGGCGCCGTCCTCGAGATAGCTCTCGATCATCAGGCCTTTGACAAGACGGCGCAGATCGGCGTTGGAGCGGCGGCTGTGGACCACGTCCTCGGCGATGCGGATCTGCTCGAGGTACTTTTTGCCGGAGTTGGCGTGGTTGGTATCGACGATCGCGGCGGGGTATTCAAGCCCCGAGGCGAGATAGGCGTCCGAGAGGCGCTCCAGATCCTCGTAATGGTAGTTCGGGAGCGGCTTGCCGGAGAGGTCGGTGTATCCGCGCAGGACGGCGTGGGCGTAGGGGTTGCCTTTGCTTTCCACCTCCCAGCCGCGGTAGATAAAGGTGTGGGCGTGATGCGCCGCGCGGATCCCGTTCATCATAATCGTCAAATCCCCCTCGGTCGGGTTTTTCATCCCGACGGGGATATCAAGTCCGCTCGCCGTCAGCCGGTGCTGCTGATCCTCGACCGAGCGCGCGCCGATCGCCACGTAGGAGAGCAGATCGGAGAGGTAGCGGTGGTTTTCCGGGTAGAGCATCTCGTCCGCGCAGGAAAAACCGCAGTCCCGCAGCGCGGCAAAGTGCAGATCGCGGATCGCGATGATCCCGCGCAGCATATCCGAGGCCTGCTCCGGGTCCGGCTGGTGGAGCATCCCCTTGTAGCCCTCCCCGGTCGTGCGGGGCTTGTTCGTGTAGATACGGGGGATGATCAGGATCCGGTCCGAGACGGCGTCCTGCACCCGCCGCAGGCGGGAGATATATTCCAGCACCGGCTCGCGCGCGTCGGCGGAGCAGGGCCCGATCACCAGAATAAACTTGTCCGATTCTCCGCGGAAGATCGCCTTGATCTCCTCGTCCCGCGCGGCCTTGACTTGTTCCATCTCCGCCGAGATGGGGAAGTCCTCCTTGATCTGTTTGGGGATCGGGAGCTTTCGTTTGAAATCCATATTCATAAGAAGTACCTCATTTGCGATCGAAGTGGCGGCGCCGCTCGGTCGAGAGGCGCATCATGGTTTTTATCGTTTCGGCGTCGCCGTTTGCGAGGGCGGCGCGCAGCTCTCCCATCCGGGAGAGGAACCGGTCGATCTCCCGCAAAAGCGCGTCCCGGTTGAGGAGAAAGAGCTCGCTCCACATCTCCTCGTTGATCCGGGCGATCCGCGTGAGATCGCGGAAGGAGTCGCCGGTGTATTCGTAAAGATCGGGGTCGTCGGAGGCGCACATCAGGGAGACGGCGATGCAGTGCGTCAGCTGGGAGAGAAAGGCGATCATCTCGTCGTGCTTTTCGGGGGAGAGCTCGCCGATATACCGGAAGCCGAGCGCCTCGCCGAGCGAACGGCAGAGCTCTTTGGCGCCTTCGGTGTTTTGATCGGTCGGGACGACGATATAGTTTGCCCCCCGGAAGATCGCGGGATCGCTGTTTTCCACCCCGCAGACCTCGCGGCCCGCCATCGGGTGCGCGGCGATAAACTCCACGTCCGGCCGCAGGATCCGCTGGATCTCATAGACGACCGCGCCCTTCACGCCGGTTACGTCGGTAAGGATCGTCCCCGGGGAAAAGAGGGACTGGTTCTCCCGGATCCAGTCGAGGAAGACGTGCGGGTAAAGCGCAAAGATCACAAGATCGGCCTCCCGGATCATCGCGGGGTCGACCGTTGTCGTCCCTTCGTCGATGATCCCGCGGGAGAGCGCGTAATCCAGCGAGGACTGTTCCTTTGTGATCGCCGAAACGCGGTGTCCCCGCGCCCGCAGCGCGGCGGCGTAGCTGCCGCCGATCAGCCCGAGCCCGACGATCAGGATCTTTTGTGTTTTCTCAAGTTTCATCGTACGTTACCTTGCCTCCGAGCGCCGTCAGACGCTCGAAAAAATCGGGAAAGCTTTTCTCCACGGCTTCCGCGCCCTCGATCTGCCCGCCGTACTCGGTCAGCAGCACCGCCGCCGCCATCGCGATCCGGTGATCGCCGTGCGAAGAGAGGGGCGTTTTCGGCGGGTGAAGAGGAGTATTTTCCACCGTGACGCGGTTTTCTTCCACCGTGACGCGGGCGCCGAACTTCCGCAGCTCCGCCGCCATCGCCTCGCCCCGGTCGCTTTCCTTTAATCTCAGCCGCGCCGTATCGGTGAAAACGGCGCCCCCCCGCTCCGCCGCGGCGGCCATCAGGACCGGCGCGAGGTCGGGGCAGTCGGCAAGGGAGATCTCCTCCCCCGTGCCGATCTTTTTCGCGAGAGAGGAAAAGACCCGGTCCCCCTGCAGGGTGTCCGCGGGAACGCCGGTCACCCGGACGTTTCCGCGGAGGAGGGCGAGCGCCTCGAAGAAGGCGGCGTTCGACGCATCGCCTTCAACGGCGGCGTCGACCGGGCGGAAGCTTTGCCCGCCGGGGATCCGGAAACGGGAAACGCCGTCAAACCCGACCGATACGCCGAAGTCGGCGAGGACCTTTTCGGTGATGCGGAGGTAGGACAGACTTTCCGTTTTTCCGGTCAAAACAAGCTCGCTCTCCCCTTGAAGCGCCGGCAGGGCGAAGAGCAGCCCCGTCGCAAACTGGCTGCTGATATCGCCGGGGATCTCGTAGCGGCCGGGCGTGAGTTTTCCGCAAACGGTGAGCGAGTCCGCGGTTTTTTCAAAGAGGAAGCCCCGCTCGCGGCAGATCGTTTCGTAAACCGAGAGCGGACGCTCGAACAGGCGCCTTGCGCCGGAGAAGGTAAACGGAACGCCGGAGAGAAGACAGAGGGGGATCAGAAAGCGCAGCGTGCTGCCGCTCTCCCCGACAAAGAGGGAAGCGGAACTTTGCGGGATCCCGCGGCCGGAAACGGAGAGTACGCCCTCCCCCGCGGGGAGGACGTCGGCGCCGAGCGCGCGGATACACCCGAGCGTGGCGGAAACGTCCGCGCTGTCCTCGATATTCCGGATCACGCTCGTCCCAGCCGCCAGCGCCGCGCCGATCAGGTAGCGGTGGGCGGCGCTTTTGGAGGGGGGAGCGGTGAAAACGCCGGAGAGCGGGGAGGGGGAGATCGTAACCTTCACTTGAGTTTCTCCGCAAGCAGGTCAAGCGCCTCGCAGTAGCCGTCCGTGCCGTGGCCGACGATCGAGGCGAGACAGTAGTCCCGGAGGTAGCTGAACTGCCGGAAGCTCTCCCGTTTGGAGAGGTCGGAGATATGGACCTCTACCGCGGGGATCTGCACCGATTTAAAAGCGTCGAGGATCGCCACGCTCGTGTGCGTGTAGGCGGCGGGATTGATGACGATCCCGTCGTAGACCCGGTACGCCGCCTGGATCTCGTCCACGATCGCGCCCTCGTGATTGGACTGGAAAAACGCGACCTCCACGCCGGTTTTTTCCGCGTGGCGGCGGATCTTTTCGCAGAGATCGTCATAGGTCTCCCTGCCGTAGTACTGCGGCTCGCGCAGACCGAGGAGGTTGAGGTTGGGGCCGTTGATCACAAGCACTTTCATCTGTTTGCTATCTCCGTCAATCGTTCGATATTCTTTTGCAGATTGGGCACGGCGCGGATCACCTCGTCCGCCGTTTCGTGGTAAAGGGCAAAGCGTTCGCGGTAGCGCGCTTCCAGCATCTCGCGGTCTCTTGCCAGCGGCCGGCCGGTGAGATCGGGGATCTCGGAAGGTTTGCGGTCGATGAGAACGATCCGCCCGTTCTGCCGGAGCCGCCGGACGTTTTCGGGGTCAAGGATCACCCCGCCGCCGGTCGCGATCACCTTGCCGGAAAGAAGGCTCAGTTCGCGCACAATCTCCTTTTCCGCCTGCCGGAACGCCGCCTCGCCGTATGCTTCAAAAAACGAGGGGATCGAGCGGCCCGCGCGGCGGACGAAGATCGCGTCTGTGTCCAGGAACTCCCGCCCGAGCCGGCGCGCCGTCAGGCGGCCGATCGTGCTTTTTCCGGCGCCCGGCATCCCCGTAAGGACGAGGTTCTCTTTTTGTTTCAGCAGAGCGCGGTACGCGTCCTCCGCCTTCTTTTGGGGGAGTGTTTCTCCGAGGAAAAGTCCGGCGGCGGCCCACGCCTGCGTGACGAGCATAGAAAGCCCGCCCGCCGCGGCGATCCCGCGCGCCCTCGCCTCCAGGACGAGACGGGTGCGGAGGGGATTGTAGATCGCGTCGATCACCCCGGTCAGCCGGGGAAAAGCGGCGGGGTCGAGAGGGAGTCCCTCCGCGTCTGGGAACATGCCGCAGGGGGTGGTGTTGATGAGGATCTCCGCGTCGGCGTGGAGGGAAACGGCGTCCTCATAGGTAAGCGCTCCCTCCCGCCCGCTGCGGGAGACCTTGTAGATCTCGCGGGCGCCGGCAAGACGCGCGGCGGCCGCGGCGGTCCGGGAGGTCCCGCCCGTGCCGAGGATCAGCACCTTTTTTCCGGCGGGGGAGATCCCCGCGCGGGCAAACAGAGCCGTCATCCCGGCAAGGTCGGTATTGTAGCCGCAAAGCCGCCCCTCGCGGTTCACGACCGTGTTGACGGCGCCGATCTCCGCCGCAGCGGGATCGACCTCGTCGAGCAGGGGGATCACCGTTTCTTTATAGGGGATCGTTACGTTGATCCCGCAAAAGTCCCGCCGACGGAAAAAGTCGTCCAGCTCCTCCCGCCCCACCTCCCGCAGCTCGTACGGGTAGGAGGCGAGCATGGCGTGTATCTCGGGGGAAAAGCTGTGTTTCAGCGTTTCCCCGATCAGTCCGTATTTCATACCGTTTCCGGGGAGAGATACCGCTCTCCGAAGCGGACGGTCAGAAGATCGGCGAGCGTCAGCGCCGTCATCGCGTCGACGACCGCGCGTACCCGGTGGACGATGCAGGGGTCGTGCCGGCCGCGCACGGCCAGCGCCGCGCCTTTCCCGGCGCGGAAGTCGACCGTCTGCTGCGGCAGGGAAATGGAGGGGGTCGGCTTCACGGCGCAGGAAAAGAGAAGCGGCATGCCGTTCGTGATCCCGCCGTTGATCCCGCCGTTGTGATTGGTTTTTGTCACGATTCTGCCGTTTTCGCAGGCAAAGGGGTCGTTCGCTTCGCTCCCGCGCATCGCGGCGAAGGCAAATCCGGCGCCGAAGCTGACGCCCTTCACCCCTCCGATCGAGAAAAGCGCGTGGGCGAGCTTGCTTTCCGCGCTGTCAAAAAACGGCTCTCCCACGCCCGCGGGTACCCCGGTCACGGCCGTTTCCAGCATCCCGCCCACGCTGTCGCCTTCTTCCTTTGCGGCAAGGATGCGCGCCTTCATTTCCTCCCCCCGCTCCTCGGAGAGAACGGGGAAGAGGCGCTCCGAGAGCGCGCGGATATCGGTCTCAAAGTCGGAAAAGGAGACGTCCGTAACGCCTGCGCACGCCGAGATATGCGTGCCGATGCGGACGCCTTTCGCTTCCAGAGCGGAGGCGGCGATCGCGCCGACGGCGCAGAGCGCGGCCGTTACCCGGCCGGAAAAATGCCCCCCGCCGCGCCAGTCGGCAAAGCCGCCGTATTTAGCGAACGCCGTGTAGTCGGCGTGGCCGGGACGGGCGAGGGAGGCAAGCTCGTCGTAGTCCGAGCTTTTCGTGTCGCTGTTCGGGATGAGAACGGCGAGGGGAGCCCCCGTCGTTACCCCCCGGAAGACCCCGCTGAGGATGCGGAACTCGTCGCTTTCCCTGCGCGCGGTGGAAATCTCGCCCCACGGGCGCCGGCGCGAGAGCGCGCGGGCGATCGCCTCTTCGTCGACGGGGACGCCGGGCGCCATCCCGTCGAGGACCGCGCCGATCGCCGGTCCGTGACTTTCCCCGAACAGGGTCACGCTCACCAGATCGCCGAAGGTGTTTTTCATAGCGGTTTCCTCCCGTTCTCCGCAAAGCGGATGACGTCTTGCTGGTATTTGGCCAGCGGGAGCGTGCGGATTTCCCATTGGCCCGGCTCCGGGACGAAGACGACGGAGATCCTGTCGCCGTTTGTTTTTTTATCGTGGCGGACCGCCTCCGCGAGCTTTGCGGGATCTCCCGCAAAGGAGACGGGCAGCCCGACCGAGGAAAGGACCCGCAGCAGTCTCGGCCGCAGCGCGTCGGAGACCATCGGGATCATGCCGAGCGCCACGCACTCCCCGTGCAGATACCCGGAGAGGCCCCCGGCGCTTTCGATCGCGTGCGCGAGCGTGTGCCCGAAGTTGAGGATCCGCCGCAGGCCCGCTTCCGTTTCGTCCTGCTCGACCACGCCCTTTTTGATCGAGAGGGAACGCAGGATCACCGTTTCGGGATCCGCGAGCGCCTCTCCCGTCTCAAAGAGGGAAAAGAGGGCGGCGTCGGAGGTCAGCGCCATCTTGATCGCCTCCGCCGCGCCGCTCGCCAGCTGCCGCGGGGGCAGGGTGGAGAGAACGTCCGGGTCGATCAGAACGCCCTTCGGCTGCCAGAAGGCGCCGACAAGGTTTTTGTAGCCGGCAAAGTCGATCGCCGTTTTCCCGCCGATCGAGGAATCCACCTGCGCGAGCAGCGTGGTGGGCAGATTGTAAAAGTCGATCCCCCGCAGATAGGTCGCGGCGGCAAACCCGGCCAGATCCCCCGCGACTCCGCCGCCGACCGCGGCCACGCAGTCGGACCGGGTAAAGGCGTTCTCCGCCAGGGCGGCGAGGAGACGCCGGTAGGAGTCAAAGTTTTTGCTCGCTTCGCCCTGCGGGAGGGTCACGGTCACGGGAAAGGCGCATCGCGCCGCGAGGGTTTTCGCGTAGACGGGCGGCACGCCGTCGTCGGTTACGATCAGGACCTTGCGGTCCAGGCGGAAAAAGCGGTCCGCCGAGGCGAGCAGCCCCCGTCCGACGGTGATATCGTAGCTCCTCTCGCCCAGCTCCATCCGAACGGTCGTCATAGCTTTCTTTCCTTTTGGAAGCTCCCGGCGATGCGGATCCCGCTGCACACGGGGGAGATCGCCTCGATCAGCTCCCGGCCTTTTTCGCCGTAGATATTGCCGTTGCCTTCGACGAAGAAGTAGTATTCCCAAAGCGAGTCCCTCGTCGGCCGGCTTTTGAGGGTTTTGAGGTTGAAGCCCTTTTCGCCGATCACCGAGATCACGCGCCCGAGCGCGCCCGCCTCGTTTTTCACGGTGAAGAAGAGGATAAACTGATCGTCGTCCGGGGAGATCTTGTTCTGCGCGCGGGAGAAGACCGCAAAGCGGGTGGTGTTGTTGCTCGCTTCGTTGATCTTCGCCTCCAGCACCTCCAGCCCGTACAGCTCGGCGGTTTCCCGGCTGGCGATCGCGCCGAGGTCGGCGCGTCCGCTTTCCCGTACCGTCTGGGCGGCAACGGCGGTGTTGGTCGCCGGTACCGGCTCGTAGCCCTGCCGCTCGAGATACCGGGCGCACTGGGCAAGCGCCTGCGGGTGGCTCGTTACCGTACGGATCGTTTCCTTCGTTGCGCCGGGAATGCCGAGCAGGTTCTGCACGATCTCGAGATCGTAAACGCCGGAAACGTAAAGGGAGCCGAAGAAGGTCAGGTCGATCACCGAGTCCACGTCGCCGGAAAAGCTGTTTTCGATCGGGAGGACGGCGCAGTCGCAGGCGCCGCTCTCCACCGCCTCGTACGCTTCCTTAAAGGAGCCGTACGCCGTGGGGATCCCGTCCGGGAAGATGCGCGTGGCGGCGATATAGGCGAAGGCGCCGGGCACGCCGCTGTATGCGACCCGCCTCCCCTCGAGGAGAAGGCGCTGATAGTCCTTCGAGAGGGTCATCATCGTTTTGAGCATCCGGATATAGTAGGAGCGGAGCGTTTCGTCCGGGATGAGAGCGCCGTTGCGCTCGATGAGGGCCTGTTCCCGCGCGGGATCGAACACGGGCAGACCGTTTTCCTTTTTGTAGGAGGCGACGGCGGCGGCGGCGCGCATCCGGCGCACGAACGCCTCCGCGATCTCCGCGTCCGCCCGGTCGATCTCGCCTCTCGCTTTTTCCAGTTCAGTCATGGTTTTTCTCCGTTTCATATTCCGCGAAGAGCGCTTCAAACGCGGGGAGCGCCCCGAGGATCGTTTCCTGTTTCACGCAGTAGGAAAGCCGCGCGTAATCGGGGGAGCCGAAGGAATTGCCCGGCACGAGCAAAATCTCCCGCGCCCGCGCCCGCTCGCAGAAGGCGGCGGCGTCCCCGTCCGGCGCTTTGAGGAAGAGATAGAACGCGCCGTCCGGCGGGGCGAAGGAATAGCCGAAGCGGGAGAGCCCTTCCGTCAGGATCCGGCGGTTTTCCGCGTACACGGCGAGATCGGCGCTCCCCTCCGCGCAGGAAGCGATCACGTACTGCATCAAGCTCGGCGCGCAGACGTAGCCGAGCGCGCGTCCCGCGCCGCATACCGCGGCGAAGAGATCGCGGCAATCCGCCGCCTCCGGGGAGACGATCACGTAGCCGATCCGCTCGCCCGGCAGGGAGAGGGATTTGCTGAAGGAGCTGCACACGACCGTGTCGGAGTATAGGCGGGCGGGGAAGGGGACCGGCTTTCCGTAGGCGAGCTTGCGGTAGGGCTCGTCCGCGACGAGGAAGATCGGGCCGCCGTTTTCCCGCTCCTTGTCCCGCAGGAGGTCGGCAAGCTCGCAAAGGACCGCTTCCGGGTAGATCACGCCGGTCGGATTGTTCGGGGAATTGAGGATCAGGGCCTTGGTGCGCGGGGTCACGGCGCGTCCGATTGCGGCGGGATCGGGAAGAAAGGTCCCCGCCGCCGTCGGCACGGTCACGACCTTTGCGCCCGCCTGTTCGGCAAAGACCTTGTATTCGGGAAAGTAGGGGGAGAGCAGGATCACCTCGTCCCCGGGGCAGATCAGCGCGTGGAGAACGGTGGTCAGCGCCGCGGCGGCGCCGCAGGTCATATAAACGAGCGAGGCGGGGATCTCCTGCCCGGAGGCGGCGGAGTAGGAACGGGCCACGGCCTCCCGCGCTTCGTCCGCGCCGGCGGCGGAGGTGTATCCGTGCAGGGCGACGGGCCCGCGCGCGTCAAGCAGACGGCGGATCTCCCGCTCCACCGCCGGGGGCGCGGGGATGCTCGGATTGCCGAGACTGAAATCAAATACCCGGTCCGCGCCGATTTCGGCCTTCCGTTTCCGCCCGTATTCAAAGATCTCGCGGATCACCGAGCTCTCCTTGCCGAGAGCAAGCATCTTTTCTGAAAACATAGGCGCCTCCTGCCTTGCAAAGGCTTTCCGCCAAAGCGGAGAAAAGCAAAAAAGCCCCCCGCGGCAGAAAGGGGACCCCGCGAGGGTAAAACGGGAGAAAAACGCACGAAAAACGCGGGCGCGGGACCTGTCGCCGGGGATCTCCCGTCAAAAACTTTCCTCTATTATACAACACCGTTTCTCAATGTGCAACAGTTATTTTAGAAAAAGATCGCGTTTTTCCCCGCCTTTCCCGGGAAAAAGAGCAAAAAAAGGGAGAGGATCTCTCCTCTCCCCGACGGGCGCTTAAGACAGCGAATCGGTAAAGCGCAGGAACGCGCGCCGCCCCTCTTCGGTGCATTTGTAGACGCCGGCGTCGCAAAGGACCCGGCAAAAGACCTTGCCCACTTCCTCCCGGAGTACGGCGTCCGTTTCCTCCCGGTCGGAAAACGGCCCGTGGGCGGCCGCGATCTCCGCGGCCCACGCGGCGTGCTTTTCGGTCAGCGGGTCGGCGGCGGGATCGCCGCCGGAAACGAGCAGCTCCGCCAGCCGGGAGAGCTCGGTCTTGAGCCGGGCGGGCAGGACCGCCAGCCCCATCACCTCGATCAGGCCGATGTTCTCCTTTTTGATGTGGTGGAGTTCGGCGTGCGGGTGGAAGTACCCGAGCGGATGCTCCTCCGTGGTGATGTTGTTGCGCAGGACGAGATCGAGCTCGTAGTCGCCGCCCCGCCGGCGGGCGATCGGCGTCAGCGTGTTGTGCGGTACGCCGTCCGTCTCCGCAAAAATGAAAGCGTCGGGGTCGGAGTATCCTCTCCACGCAGTCAGGATCCGGTCGGCGAGGGAGGCGAGGCGCTCCCTGTCGGCGGAGCGGAGCCGGATCACCGAGAGCGGCCAGCGGACGATCCCGGCGGCAACGTCCCCGTACCCGGCAAAGGAGAGCTCCCGTTCGACCGGCGCCTTCGCCATCGCAAACTCATGGCGCCCGCCCTGGAAGTGGTCGTGCGTGAGGATGGAGCCGCCCACGATCGGCAGGTCGGCGTTGGAGCCGATGAAATAGTGCGGGAAGACCGTCACAAAGTCGAGCAGCCTGTCAAACGTGCCGCGATCGATCTTCATCGGCGTGTGCCGCTCGTTGAGGACGATGCAGTGCTCGCTGTAATAGACGTAGGGGGAGTACTGGAGATACCAGCGCTCGCCCGCCAGCGAGAGCGGGAGAAGACGGTGGTTCTGGCGAGCCGGACGGGTCAGATGGCCGGCAAAGCCCTCGTTTTCCCGGCACAGAAGGCACTTCGGGTATTCCGCCGCCTTCTGCGTCAGCGCGGCGGCGATCGCCTTGGGGTCCTTTTCCGGCTTGGAGAGGTTGACGGTGATCTCCAGATCGCCGTATTCGGTGGAGACGACCCAGCGCAGATCCTTTTTCACCCGATCGGTGCGGATGTAGTTGGTGGCTTGGGAGAGGGAAAAGAAGTACCGCGTCCCCTCCTCGGGCGAGCGGGCGTACGCCTCCCGGAACCGGCGGATCACCTCGGAGGGCGGCGGCGTGAGCTCGCCCATCAGCCGGGTGTCGAAAAGATCCCGGTAGGTGACGGTGTTGTCCGGCAGGAGGCCGTTTTCTGCCGCACAGTCGCAGAGACCGCCGAGGATCTCCGCGAGGGTCAGCCCCCCGGTCCCTTCGGCGCCGGACGGCGTATGCTCGGACAGGCGCATCGCCTCAAGCAGACGGTTGAGCGCCCAGACCCGGTCTTCCCGGCCGATCAGCGCGTTTTCCTCCGCGTAGTTGACAAGGAGATCGAGATACTCGTGTACGTTCATAGAGCACTCAGGAGAAACGGTAGACCGTTACGGTGTCGTATTTTGTCCCCGCCTTGAGCAGGTTTTCTCCCCGGGTGGGAGCGTCCGGCTCGGCCTGCGTTTCCAGCGCGATCGCCATGCGGCGGTGCTGGATCACGCCGCCGGAGAGGGGATTGTCGGTGTTGGCGAGGAGCCCGGAGGTGTAGCACTGCAGGCCGGGCAGCTCGGTCAGAACGTCCATTTTGATCTTGCCGTTGGAGAGGGTGGCGGCAAGGGCGAGCTCGCGTCCGTCCACCGTCTCGCGGATCCTTCCGTCGAGATTGTAGTTGCTGTCGTAGGTAAAGTCGGGATCCTCCAGAGAAGTACCCTTCAGATCGCGGCCGATCTTTTTCGCCGTGCGGAAGTCAAAGCGCGTGTTTTCCACCTTTTCGCGCCCGATCGGGATCATCGTTTCGTTGACGACGGTATAGGTATCCGCGTGGATCTGCAGCGTGTGGTCGAGGATGTCCCCCTCGGTGGAGGCGCCGTCGAGATTGAAGTAGACGTGGTTGGTCAGATTGACAAAGGTATCTTTGTCGCCGATCGCCTCGTAATGAAGCTCCAGCGCGTCGGAAAGAAGCTTGTAGGTCACGCGGACGTCAAGGTTGCCGGGGTAGCCCTCCTCGCCGTCCGGGCTGCGGTAAAAGAGGGCGAGCTCGCTCTCGCCGAACGGCTCGGCGCGCCAGAGCTTGCGGTTGAAGCCGTACTTGCCGCCGTGGAGAGCGTGGAGGTTGCGGTAGTTGGGGAAGAGCTTGTATTCCTTGCCGCCGATCGTGAAACGCGCGTCTTTGATGCGGTTGCCGTACCGGCCGATCATGGAGCCCTGATAGGACGTGTCGCTCAGAACCCCCTCCAGCGTGTCAAAGCCGAGGATCACGTTCTGCCCGTCCACGAGGAGACGGGAGAGGATCCCGCCGAGGTTGAGGATCCTTGCTTCCATTTTTCCGTTTTTCAGCGTGTAGGCGTAAACCTCGCTGCCGTCCGGCATTCTGCCGAAAAGTTCTTTCTTCATAATATCCCTCCCGAGCTTTCCGCAAAGGAAAAGCCAACATTTGACAAAAGACAATTTCTGTCAAGAGTTATCCTATCATACCTTTTTCCTTTTTTCAAGAGGGAGAGGAAAGAAAAAACGCGGGATCCCGCCCTTTCGTTGACTTTTTTTGCCGGGGCGGGTATAATGGGAGCGTCCCCCGCGCAAGCGGGGAAAAAACAGAGAAAGAAGAAACACGTGATGCGCCCGATCGCCCGTATCAGCGCCCCTTTTCCCGATAAGTTCGGCGTGCCGCGCCAAAGCGGCCTCGCCCCCTCGCTCACGGGGCGGATCGTCTTTCTGCCGGCGTTCCGCGCGCCGGAAGCCCTGCGCGGGATCGAAGAGTATAGCCATCTCTGGCTGCTCTGGCGTTTTTCTCTGCCGGAGAGGGAGGGCTGGTCTCCCACCGTCCGCCCGCCCCGTCTCGGCGGCAACGAGCGCGTCGGCGTTTTCGCCACCCGCTCCCCCAACCGGCCGAACCCCATCGGGCTTTCCTGCGTCCGTCTTCTTGCCGTCGACCGGGAGGCGCCGGACGGGCCCGCGCTGATCGTCTCCGGCGCGGATCTGACGGACGGCACGGAGATCTTTGATATCAAGCCCTATCTGCCTTATACCGACAGTCACCCGGAGGCAAGCGGCGGCTTTGCGGAGCGGGAGCGGGGACGGGTCCTCGCCGTCCGGATCCCGGAGGAGATCCGGCGCCGTCTGCCGGAGGAGATCTGCCGCGCGCTGGAGGAAGTGCTCGCGCAGGATCCCCGTCCCGCTTATCACGACGACCCCGGGCGCGTTTACGGCTTTCCCTTCGCCGGATATGAGATCCGCTTCCGCGTACAGGGGGACGAGGTCCTCGTCCTGTCCGCCGAGCGGACCGGGGAAGAGGGGTAACGCTTCCCGGCGGGCGCGGTTTTTGCAGGAATGGAAGGAGCATCCTGCAAGAAAGAACGCAGAAGCGGGCAAGCCGCCGCCAAAACCGTCGTTTTTTCCCGTTTTTTGAAAAAATCCCGGGAAAAATGAGATTTCTCTTGACATTTTATGCGGGCTCGTGTATAGTATTATTCATCTTAGCGATGAAAGAAAGATTTCATACGCAGTCTTGTGGAGGTTTCTTATGAAAAAAGCAGCACTCAAATTCGTATGCCTGGCCCTGTCGGCGCTTTTCCTGCTGCCGGTCCTGGCCGCTTGCGGTAAATCCGAAGCGGGCGATACCTTCGTGATCGGCGGGATCGGCCCGCTGACCGGAGGCGCCGCCGTTTACGGCAACGCCGTCAAAAAAGGCGCCCAGCTCGCGGTTGACGAGATCAACGCGGCCGGCGGCATCAACGGCGTCAAAGTGACCCTTTATTTTGAAGACGACGAGCACAACGAGGAAAAAGCGGTCAACGCTTACAACACCTTAAAGGACAAGGGCGTTCAGGTCATCCTCGGCACCGTGACGAGCAAGCCCTGCATCGCCATCACCTCTCTCACCAAGGAAGATAACGTCTTCCAGATCACGCCCTCCGGCTCCGCCGTTGACTGCGTCAAGTACGACAACGCGTTCCGCGTCTGCTTCAGCGATCCGAACCAGGGCGTCGGCGCCGCCGACTATATCGCGGACAAGGGCCTCGCTTCAAAGGTCGCCGTGATCTACGACAGCTCCGACCCGTATTCCTCCGGCATTTACGATACCTTCAAGGCGGAAGCCGCGAAGAAGAATCTCGAAGTGGTCACCGCGGAGGCCTTCACCTCCGACAGCAAGACCGACTTCTCCGTCCAGCTGCAGAAGGTCAAAGAGTCCGGCGCCGAGCTGCTCTTCCTCCCGATCTACTACGAGGAGGCCGCTCTGATCCTCAAGCAGGCGAACACCGCCGGCCTGAAGATCAAGTATT
Source organism: uncultured Clostridia bacterium (assembly GCA_946410595.1). Lineage (GTDB taxonomy): Bacteria > Bacillota > Clostridia > Oscillospirales > CAG-272 > RUG12395. The sequence continues at coordinate 14,741 of CAMKAU010000018.1, read as the reverse complement.
TCGGCTGCGACGGTCTTGACGGCGTGATCGATCAGCTCGGCGACGACGTTGAGCTGGCGGAAGGCGCGCTGCTCCTCACCCCCTTCGCCGCCGACGCGAAGGACGAAGCGACCCAGAAGTTCACCGCCGCCTACAAAAAGGCGTATAACGACGAAGTGCCCAACCAGTTCGCCGCCGACGCGTACGACGGAATCTACATCATCAAGGCCGCGATGGAAAAAGCGGACGTGAAGGATCCCGCGATCTCCGCGTCCGACCTCTGCGCCAAGCTCACCGCCGCGATGACCCAGATCACCGTGAACGGCGTGACCGGCGAGATGACCTGGGACGCTTCCGGCGAGCCCACCAAGAGCCCGAAGGCGATGAGCATTTCCGTCACCGCGGGCGAAGACGGCAAGAAGACCGGCAGCTACAAGGCGGTCGACTGATCAGTCATACAGATCGAATAAGATTTCAGGGACTCTGCCGCACACGGTTTCCGCGTGCGGCAGAAATCCGTACTATCGGGGTTTTTCTCCGACAAAGTGAAGGATACGCACAGGTTCTATGAGTTTTCTTTCCTATTTGATTTCCGGGATCTCCCTCGGGAGCGTTTACGCCCTGATCGCGCTCGGATACACGATGGTATACGGCATCGCCAAGATGCTGAACTTTGCCCACGGCGACGTGATCATGGTCGGGGGCTTTATCGTGTTCAGCTTTGTTTCCACGCTCGGACTCAACCCCCTCTTTTCCGTGCTGCTCGCCGTCGTTCTCTGCGCGCTGCTCGGGGTGCTCATCGAGCGTATCGCCTACAAGCCGCTGCGCAGCGCCACGTCGCTCGCCGTTCTGATCACGGCGATCGGCGTCAGCTATTTTCTGCAGAACGTCGCGCTGCTGATCTTCGGCTCCAGCGCGAAAAGCTTTAAAAGCGTCGTGCCGATCGGGGAGATCCATATCGGGACGGAGCTTGTCATTTCCGGGGAAACGGTCGTGACCATCGCCGTCTCTCTCGTGATCATGGTCGCGCTCACCCTCTTTGTCAACCGCACGAAGACCGGCAAGGCGATGCTTGCCGTCTCGGAGGATAAGGGCGCGGCGCAGCTGATGGGGATCAACGTCAACAAGACGATCTCGATCACCTTTGCGATCGGCTCCGCTCTGGCCGCGGTCGCAGGCGTTCTCCTTTGCTCCGCCTATCCCAGCCTCAAGCCGACGACCGGCGCGATGCCCGGCATCAAGGCGTTTACCGCCGCCGTGTTCGGCGGGATCGGCAGCATCCCCGGCGCGATGATCGGCGGCGTGCTGCTCGGCGTGATCGAAAACCTGTCAAAGGCCTATCTGTCCAGCCAGATGTCGGACGGGATCGTCTTCAGCGTGCTGATCCTCGTCCTGCTGATCAAGCCGACCGGTCTTCTCGGCAAGAAGATCAACAAGAAAGTGTGAGGGGGAAGAGATGAAGAAAAAACTTTCGCCCGCCTTTCGCGACAAGCTCGTTACAAGCGGGATCGTCGTCGTCTTTTTTGCGCTCTGTCTGATCCTGACGGCCGCGGGAGCCACCTCCAACCAGTTCCGGGGGCTCATCGTGCCGATCGCGATTTATATTATTCTCGCCGTTTCCCTTAACCTGACGGTCGGGGTCCTCGGCGAGCTGAGTCTCGGACACGCCGGCTTTATGTGCGTCGGCGCTTACGTCGGCAGCATCGTCTCCCTTCTGCTCGGCGACGTGATCGAAAACGGCTATCTCCGCTTCCCGATCGCGCTGCTCTGCGGCGGCGTGATCGCCGGGGTGTTCGGATTTCTGATCGGGATCCCGGTGCTTCGTCTGCGCGGCGACTATCTCGCCATCGTGACCCTCGCGTTCGGCGAGGTGATCAAGACGATCGTCCGCAATCTCTATATCGCCACCGACGCGGCGGGGCTGCATATCAACTTCACCGCGATCGCCGATATGGATCTCGACCCCGACACGCAGAAGATCATCGTCAACGGCGCGATGGGGATCTCCGGCAGTCCGCGCGACTCCAAAATGTGGATCGCCGCCCTCCTCGTCCTTCTGACCGTGGTCGTGGTGATGAACCTCGTCGACTCCCGCGCCGGACGCGCGTTTATGTCGGTCCGCGATAACGTCATCGCGGCGGAATCGGTCGGCGTGCCGGTCGTCCGCTATAAACTGCTCGCGTTTTCCGTTTCCGCGTTTTTCGCGGGGATCGCGGGCGTGCTTTATTCGCACAACCTTTCCTCGATCAGCCCCAGCACCTTCGACTACAATCTTTCCATCATGATCCTCGTGTACGTCGTGCTCGGCGGGATCGGCAGCATCCGCGGCTCGATTATCGCGGCGGCGCTGCTCTACGCGCTGCCGGAGCTGCTCCGCGCGCTGAACACCTACCGGATGGTCATCTACGCCGTGATCCTGATCACGATGATGATCCTCAACAACAACGAAAAGTTCAAGGGAAAGCTCAGCAGGTTTTCCCCGAAGACGCTCCTTGACCGGATGAAAAGAAAGGGGGGCGATCGGATATGAACGTTCTTGAACTGAAAAACCTCGGGATCCAGTTCGGCGGTCTTCACGCGGTGGAGGATCTCAACGTCACCATCCGCGAGGGAGAGCTGTACGGGCTGATCGGACCGAACGGAGCGGGGAAGACTACCGTCTTCAATCTGATCACCGGCGTCTATAAACCGACCGTCGGCTCCATCTTTCTCTGCGGAAAGGACATCACCGGCAAACCGACAGCCGAGATCAACCGCGCCGGCATCGCCCGTACCTTCCAGAATATCCGCCTCTTCTCGGAGATGACCGTGCGCGACAACGTCAAGGTCGGACTGATGAACGAGTATCCCTATTCCGTCTTTTCCGCGATCCTCCGTCTCCCCTCCTACCGGAAGGCGGAAAAAGCGATGAACGAAAAAGCGGACAAGCTGCTTTCGATCTTCGATCTCGGAGATAGCGCCGACCTGCTCGCCGCCAATCTTTCCTACGGCAAGCAGCGCAAGCTGGAGATCGCCCGCGCGCTCGCCACGGAGCCGAAGCTCCTTCTGCTCGACGAGCCGGCGGCGGGGATGAATCCGCAGGAGACGGAGGAGCTGATGAGCACGATCCGCTTCGTGCGGGACGAGTTCAAGGTCACGATCCTCTTGATCGAGCACGATATGCGCCTTGTGTCCGGCATCTGCGAGGAGCTTACGGTCCTCAACTTCGGCCGCGAGCTGGCGCAGGGGCCGACGGCGGAGGTCCTGCGCGATCCCCGCGTTGTGACCGCGTATCTCGGAGAGTAGGAGGCAGCATGAAAAAAGATACGATCAAGGAAGCCGTCGCCGCGGTGGGGGAGGGAGAGACCCTTCTTTCCGTCCGCGATATCCACGTCTTTTACGGATTGATCGAGGCGATCAAGGGCGTCAGCTTCGAGGTGCGCCGCGGCGAGATCATCGCGCTGATCGGCGCAAACGGAGCGGGCAAAACGACGGTGATGCACACGATCAGCGGCCTGATCCGGCCGAAGAGCGGGAGTATTCTCCTCGGCGGCGCCGAGATCACGCAGATCCCCGCGCACCGCATCGTCTCCCTCGGTCTGGCGCAGGTCCCGGAAGGCAGACGCGTCTTCCAGGAGCTGACCGTTTACGAAAACCTGATGCTCGGCGCCTACGTTTCCTCCGATAAAGCGGAAAACGAGGAGATGCTGGAGAAGGTCTATCAGCGCTTCCCCCGTCTGGAGGAACGCAAAAAGCAGTCGGCCGGCACGCTTTCCGGCGGGGAACAGCAGATGCTTGCGATGGGCAGAGCGCTGATGAGCCGCCCGGACATCATCCTGATGGACGAGCCGTCGATGGGGCTTTCCCCGCTTTACGTCAACGAGGTCTTCGATATCATCAAGGAGATCAACGGCTCCGGCACGACCGTCCTGCTGGTCGAGCAGAACGCAAAAAAAGCGCTGGCCGCCGCCGATCGCGCCTACGTTCTCGAAACGGGCCGGATCGCCCTCGAGGGAAAGGCCTCCGAGCTGATGGACAACGCGCAGGTCCGCCGCGCCTATCTCGGCGAGGAATAACAAAACGCGCCGGGCGCCCGATTGGCGTCCGGCGTTCCTTTTTTCTTTTTCTTGCCTTTTCTTCCGTTTTGCGGTATGATAAAAGAAAAAACGGACGGATCCGGGAAAGGTGCCGCAAATGACGACAGACAAGATCAGAGAAGACCTCTTTTCCCTGCGGGACGAAGGGTACCGCGCCTTTCAGGCCAAGCTGATCCCGACGGTCGCGCCCGAGCGGATCATCGGAGTAAGAACGCCGGAGCTCCGCCGCTATGCAAAGAATCTTTTGCGCGCGGGGGAGGAGGGGGCGTTTCTCTCCGCGCTTCCGCACGCGTATTTTGACGAGGATCAGCTCCACGCGTTCATTCTTTCGGAGAGAAAGGACTTTGCGCTCTGTCTGGAGGAGGTCGACCGTTTTCTCCCATACGTGGATAACTGGGCGACCTGCGACCAGCTCTCGCCCCGGGTGTTTGGCAAACACCGGCAGGAGCTGCTTTCCCCGATCCGCTCGTGGATTGCTTCCGGCGGGACGTATCCGGTCCGCTTTGCCGTCGGGATGCTGATGGCGCACTTTCTCGACGGGGCGTTCGACGCCGCGTACCCCGAGGCGGTCGCCTCGATCCGCTCGGAGGAGTACTACGTCCGGATGATGGCCGCGTGGTATTTTGCCACGGCGCTCGCCAAGCAGTACGACGCCGTCCTCCCTTTCCTTGAAACGCGGCGCCTCGACCGGTGGACCCACAACAAGGCGATCGCAAAGGCCCTGGAGAGCCGGCGGATCCCCCCGGACCGGAAGGAGTATCTGCGGAGCTTGAAGGTATAACGGAAGAAACAACAAGAAAAAGTGCCTGCGGGAGCAGGCACTTTTTTGCGCGGTTCAGATCGTTCCGGTCACGGTGAGGACGGTCACCCCCGGCTCGGCGGACCACGCGCCGGTGGCGGGATCCTGAGAGTAGGTCGCCGCGGGGACGGTGAGCGTTCCCGTAACGGTCCGGAAGAGGCCGCTTGCCTCGTCGTAGGTGTAGTCGGCGGGAGCGGTACGCGCCGTGCCGTCGACGGTCACGGTCAGATCGGAGAGGAGAGGATCGAAGGTGTCTGCCACGGTGACCTCATCCGTCTGCACGGTCGCCGCGCCGCCGGCGTTGCGGATCTCAAAGGTGTAGGTCACCTGTCCGTTTTCCGGCACGGAGGCGGGGGAGACGGACTTGTAGATGGAGAGCGCGGGCTCGCTTGCCGCCGGGACGGTCGCGCTGACCGTAACGGAGGTCAGCCCGCCGCCGCTGACGACGGCGGTGTTCGTGATCGAGGAGCCCTCCGTCGGGGGCGCAAACTCGTTCGCGGTCGCCGTGTAGACGAGGGTCGCAACGCCGCCGGCGGGGACCGCGATGCCGGAAAAGACCAGCGGGGGGCCCGCCGTAACGGCGGGAGACGTCTGCAGCACGCCGTTGACAAACAGCTTGACCGAGCCGCTTTCGTATTCGAGCGGCGTGAGGGTAACGTCGCCGAAGGCGTAGGCGCCCAGGTCGTCCGTGACAGTCAGTCCCGTGAAGGGAGCGGCGCCGGAATTGAGGACGTTTATTGCGTAGGTGATCGCCGTCCCCTGCGTATATTCCTCGGTAACGGCGGTCTTGCTTGCGGAGAGCGTTTCCACGATCTCGCCGGTCGCCACGTTCGAGGCGAGGACGGAGCCGCGGTAAGACAGCGTTGCCTGGTTGTAGAATGTTGCCATGGTTTCCTCCTTGTTTTTTACAGGCACAAAGCGCCTGTCACCACAGTGTATGCGCCGCCGGCGCGCGCTGCTCTTTTCCCGCCCGGCGGATCCGGCCGGAAGAAAAAAACCGAAAAAGGTTGTTTTTGTAACAGTTTTGTCACATTTCGGTGATAGAATGACGCCAAACGCCGGAGCCCGAGCGCGCCGGCGGCAAAACGGAGGACTTTATGAAGCGGACGTGTTTATTCATTTTCCTGTTTTTTTGCCTGGTTCTTTTTGCGTGCGCGGAGACGGCCCGGCCGTCCGTGACCGAGCCGCCCGTGAGCGAGACTCCCGGAGCGGAAACGCCTCCGGACGGCGGCGGGACGGAGACGGCGGCGGAGGCGTTTTTCTTCCGGCCGTCCGGGGACGGCGTCGGGTATACCCTCTGCGGCGTCGGGACCTGCCGGGACGCCGACCCGGTCCTTCCCGCCGAGTATCGCGGCAAGCCGGTCGTCGCGATCGACGGGGGCGCGTTTCGCGAACTTCCGTGGCTCGAAGCGCTGACCGTTCCCGAGGGGATCCGGGAGATCGGCGGGGAGGCGTTTTCCGACTGCTTTGCGCTTGTCTCGGTCTCTCTGCCCGCCAGCCTCACTTCTTTCGGAGAGGCGGCGTTCTCCGGCTGTCCCATGCTGGAGGAGGTTTCCGTTTCACCGGACAATCCCGTCTATCACAGCGCGGGCAACTGCCTGATCAATACCGAGCAGAAGATGCTGATCCTCGGCTGCCGGACAAGCGAGATCCCCGCGGACGGCTCTGTTACCGTGATCGGACGTTCCGCTTTCCGCGGCGCGTCCGCGCTGGAGACGGTCACCGTTCCGGAGAGCGTGACCGCGATCGGACATAACGCGTTTTCCGGCTGCAGCGCGCTGAAGACCCTTCGCTATCGGGGACGCGAGTCGGATTGGCAGAGGGTCGCCGTTTCCTATACGGACGGGGTGCTCGCAAACGTGGAGATCGTCTTCGATCCGGTCGTTTCCCTCGGGATCACGGAGGTCTCCGCCAAAACGGTGCGGCATCTCTTTACCCACTGTCTGATCCTCGATCCGGAAAAGGGCTGCTCCTACCGCGGCGCGCCGCTGGACGCCGACTGTCTGACGGTAAGCGAGTTTTCCGCCTTGCTGGAGTCCCTTTACGAAAAGGGCTTTTGCCTGATCGACATCAATGATATGTTCGCGGAGGACGGCGAGGGGCGCGTCGGACTTGTCGATACCGTCCGGGTCTATGAGGGCAAACGCCCGCTCGTCATTTCCATCGACGACGTGACCTACGATCCGAAAAAGAAGGGGTCCGGCATGGCGGACCGTCTTGTGATCGACGGCGGCACGATCAAAGCCGGCTTTGACCGGGAGGACGGAACGTCCGTTCTCAGCGAGGAGGAGTGTTTCTCCCTTATCGAGCGGTTCGTCGCCGAGCATCCCGATTTTTCCTTTGAGGGGAGCAAGGTCACCCTCGCCCTGACCGGCTTTGCCGGGATCCTCGGCTACCGGACGGATGAGGAATACGCCGACCGGTACGACGTAGAAAAGGAGCGCCGGGAAGCGCAGACCGTCGTCGACTGGCTGAAGGCGCACGGCTACAGCTTCGCCTGCCACAGCTATTCCCACGCGAACTATACGAATTGCTCCCTCGGGCTCGTTGAGGAGGACATCCGGCTCTGGGAGCGCAACGTGACCCCTCTGATCGGGGAGACGAAGATCTTTGTCTATCCGTACGGCGCCTTTACCTATCAAGGGACCGCCAAGCATCAGGCGCTGCTTGACGCCGGTTTCCGCGTTTTCTGCGGCACGTCGCAGACCAACGCCCTCTGGGACAACGCCCAGCCGGGGGAAAACGGGATCGCCCGCGGGACGGGCACCGTCTATCTCGAGCGTTTCACCGTCACCGGCTTTACCCTGCGGCAGTACGCAAGCCGGACCAATTACCGGAATTACTATATCAGCTACTACAAACAGCTGGATTATTCTCCGGAGGAAGCGGAAGAAAGGGCGGACCGCCAGCTCGCCCGTTCGTTTGAGACGGGCAGGCAGAGCTCCCTCGAATACTACACGCCGGAAAAGATCTACGATCACGAAAACCGGTACGAAAAGATCCTGCCGGAAAACGGATAAAACGATAAAACAAAAAAGCCTTCGCTCAGAAGGCTTTTTTTATGTTTGGAAAGGGAAGATCATCCAACCCCGAGTTTGTTCTCTTCCGCGTCTCCGGCGTGAAGGGCGTCAAAGGAGGTACAGTCGCTGTGGGGAATGGGCTTCCAGCCGAGATGAGTTGAGAAGAGGGCCTGGACGTCGATGATGAACTGGATCCCGAGAAAGAGCGGCCAGAAAAGCGAGACGAGGATCTTTCGGGGGAGACTCACTTTTTTGATCCGTTTCCGCTCCAGAAGGAAGATCATCACGGCGCTGAGGACCAGCGTGACGTAGGAGACGGCGCCGGAACGCAGCCAGGTAAAGAGCAGCCCGCTTGACGTGAGGAAATTCCCTCCCGATCCAAACAGGACCTCTTTTAAGGTAAGGTTCTCGTCAACGAGCGGGGCGATCAGAAAGAGGACGAGCTGGATCACCTGCAAAAGGAGGAAAAAGAGCGTGGAGGGGAGGACGTTGGCAAAGATGTCGTAAAGCGACCCTCTGTTTTTCGTTTTCCGGTCGAACAGACCGCGCAGAAGGTCCTTGATCCGGGTGTAAAACACGATCAGATGCCCGCGCGACCAGCGGACGCGCTGCCGCCACATGATGCGCAGGGAGGTCGGCTGTTCGTCGTAAAAGACGGCGTCGTCGCAGTAGCGGATCTTGTTGGAGCGGATGATCTGATCCGCCGTGAACTCCCAATCCTCCGCAAGCGTCACGTAGGGCCAGCCGTCCCGCACGAGACGGGAGTTGATGAGATACCCCGTCCCCTGGACGCGCGTGGAGCATCCCGTTACGGTGCGCCCGCGGCTTTCATAGCGGCACCCGACGGCAAAATAAACGCCGTAAAGCCCGGAAATGAGATTGGCGCCGAAGTTTTTCGAGTTGCGGAAGGAGGTAACGACGCACTCCCCGCCGTAATAAACAAAGGCGTCGTTGATCTTCGAGAGATAGTTGCGGTCGAGGATGTTATCCGCGTTCAGCAGCAAAAACCCGTCGAAGGTCTGCGTTCCGAAATCCCGTTCGATCTGAGCAAAGAGATAGCGGAAGGCGTATCCCATCGTATTCTCGGCCGGGTTGTCGTATTCGTATACCGTCGCGCCGAGTCCGCGCGCGACTTCGGCCGTCCGGTCCGTGCAGTTGTGGGCGATCACAAAGATCTGCGCCTTGTCCTGCGGATAGTCGTTTTTCCGGATGCTTTCGATCAGCCCCGCCACGACCGCCTCCTCGTTGCGCGCGGGGATGATGATCCCGTACCGTTTCTTTTCCTCGGTTTCGGGATAGGACTTTTTTTGGAAGATCCCGACGACGGAGAAGACGATGAAATGGAAAAACATGATCCCGAGGACGGTGAAGGGGATCGAGGTAAGGACCTTGACAAGATCAAGATAATTCATAGCGCATCCTGCAATTCCAAAGATTCGGGATCCTCCCGGTCTGCTGCGGCCGCCGCGTCCTCGCGGCAGAGCTCGGGGAAGGTCTCCGTGAGCTTCTTCCACAGCTCGTCCGCCGCCTGCTCGCTCCCGAAGTGCCCGCGCCAGGCGTTTGCCGCTTCCCGGTAGGGCGCGAGCGCGGAGGGGTCGGAGGCGAACGCCTTGATCCGCTCGACCGTTTTCCGGGGCGAGAGCACCTTCATCGCGCATCCGACCGTGCGGATGTAGTGGTCGGCGATGTGCCGCTCGATCAAACTCGTGCAGTTCGTAACGATCGACGGATTGCCGAAAAACGTCGCCTCCGCAAGGATATTCCCGCTCTTGCCGCAGAAGAGGTCCGCCGCCGCTTCGAGACGGAACATATCCTCCGTGAACGCGTAGGGGCGGAAGGTGATCTCCTCCGTCGTTTTCAGCGCGAGGAACCGGCGGTAGAGCGCCTCGTTCTTTCCGCATACGGGGATGACGGTCATGGGGAGATGCTCCTTTGCCAGACGTTTGCAGACGGCTTCCATCTTTCCGATGCCGTATCCGCCCTCGACAAGGAGCACGGTAAAGTTTTCTTCGGGCAGGCCGAGCGCGGCGCGCGCCGCCCGCTTGTCCGGACTGACCGAGAACGCCTCGTTGCGGATGAGGAACGGGACGAACTTCAGGTTGTCGGCGGTAAAGCGTTTTCTTTTCAGCGCTTTGCGGTATCCGTCCGGCATACTGATCATAGCGAGATCGCTCGGGTAGGAAAAGAGCTTGTTGAGCTGCGCGTCCGGACAGTACATCACGGTAAGCGGTTTTCGTTTGAGATGGTTTGCGTAATAGTTTGTGACCCAGTGGGTGCTGAACACCGCGTCGGGGGCGATCTCCTCCATCCGTTTGACGCCGCGCCGGTACGCGACGGGGGCGATGAGACGCATCGACCCGAAGGAGGCGAGGACGGAGCCGGACGCCTCGCAAAGAAAAGTCGCCAGGTAGCCGATCGCCGGAAACCGGTTGTAGATCCTTACCTGCCGGGAAATCATCTGTTCATATTTTTTTAAATGAAGATCCCCGCTTTCCCGGAAGAAAGAGGAGGAGATCACGTCGACCTTGTCGCCGTATTTTCTGCCGAAGGTTTCTGCGATCGACTTCATCGGCATAATATGTCCGAATCCTGCTTCGACAAAAGGAAACAAGACCTTGATCTTACCCAAAGAGAGAATCCTCCCGACAGTCTTGACGACCCGTGTTTTCCGGTGCGGCCGTTCAAAATGTTATTATTCTAAATTATACCATAAGGAAGGCGGTCTGTCAAGTTCGGAAAGCACCCGCGCCAATTTCCGTCAAGTGCGGACGGCGGCCGGGAGAGGGAAAACGGATTTTTTGAACAAAAAAAGAGATTTTTTGTCTTGCGCCGCGGGGAAGCGGCCGTTATAATGGAAGGGAAAACGGGGAGCAAGCTCCCATAACGGAGGAAGAATATGAAACGTATGATCGGACAGCGGCAGGAGCGGAAACTCACTTATCAAAACGACCTGACGGATCCTCGGGCGATCGAAGACTTTACCGTCGTTTACGGGGAGATGGAGGCGCGGGACGGCGCGCTCCGCACCGTAAAAGGGAAGGGAGGACATTCCTCCGCCCTTCTCAACGTGCCGAACAAGGCGTCGTTTGCGCTGGAGGCGGATCTGATCGGCCGTCAGGGCGGCGGCGGAGTCTTCTTCGGCGTTACGCCGGGCCGGGCGAAGGCCAGCACAGCGGAGGAGGACTTTACCAACGGCTATTACGCCTTTGTAGGGCAGGACGGGACGGTGGGCGCCCTCGGCTGCACCAGCACCCTCGGCCGCTGGAACGGCAACTTCACCTCCAGCCAGGCGGAGCGGCTGGACCTCGGCGCCGATCTCCGCTTTGCGATCCGCGTGACCGGCGACTATATCATCTACCGTCTCCTTGACCGCGCGAGCGGAAAGGAGCTCTACCGCGCCGAATACAAAAAGGGCGACAGCCGCTACGATCCTTCCCCCTTCGAGTCGGGGACGATCGCCTTCCGCCTGAACAACGACGGCGGCAAGGGCGGCTTTACCGGGATCCGCATCTACGCGCCGAAGACGGTCGAAATGTCCGACGTCCGGCTTGCCGCCGGGGAAAAGCTGACCGCCTCTCTCACCGCGACCGGCGCGGAGGAGTTCCTCGTCTTTGCCGACAGGGGACAGGGCTACGCCTTCTCCTACGACGCGGAGACCGAACGCCTGATCGCTTACCGCTATCTCAACGGCGCCTTCTACTTCCTCGCGCAGCACGCGATGAAGATTACGGCGGGCCGGGAATACCCCTTCTCCGCCGTCCACCGCGGCGACGTGCTCGCCTTTTATTTCGGCGATCAGACCTGGCCCGTGCTCGAAGCGCGTATCGAAAAGCCGCAGACCTTCTCGGTCGGTTCCAGCGCGCCGGTCGAGGTCGGGGTCGCGCCCGCCGCGCTCTATGAGGGCCCGACCTACACCAACCCCGTCACCTACGGCGCCGACCCGGAGATCCTCTACCACGACGGCGTCTTCTACCTCTACACGCTGGACCGCACCGGCCCCTACTGCCGCGTCCGCGTCCGCACCTCAAAGGACCTCTGCGAGTGGGAGGAGGGTGGCTTCTGCTTCGGGATCGACGAAAACAGCCCCATCCACTATTTTATGAGCCCCAACGTTTTCCACAAGGACGGCTGGTTCTATCTCCTGATCGCCTCGCAGTTCGCGGGCGGCTACGGACCGACCGAGTTCCGCGTTTTCTACGCGCGTTCCCGCCGGCCGGACGGCCCCTTTGAGATGGACCCCGAAAAGCCGTATATCAACACCGTCCCCGAGATCGGCGGCGCGCCCTTTATTGACGACGACGGCAGAGTGTATATCACCACCGTCCGCTTCGGCGGCGGCAATCACGTCTATATCCAGGAGCTGAACGCGGAAAACGGCGTCCTCAGCACCAGGCGCGAGGCCGTTCACTGCATCAGCCCGACCGAGCACTACGAGATCGACGAGTACGGCCATATCAGCGAGGGCGGCGTGATCATCAAGCACGGCGGCTGGTACTATATGATGTTCGCCTCCGGCCATTTCCGCGGCCATTACGGAGAGTCCTACGCCGTCAGCCGCGACGTGTACGGACCGTATACCCGGTACGAATACAACGAGGTCCTTTCCTCCAATCTCTACGTGGACGGCGTGGGCGACTGTATGTTCGTCGTCTGCCCGGAGCTGAAGGAGACCTTCGTCACCTACCACTGCCACGCTGCGAGAGGGAACAAGGGCTACGACCGCAACATCTGCATCGACCGCGTCTACTTCGTCCCCTCGGAGGACGGCGGCCCGGACGTTCTCCGCGTCTACGGACCGACCACGACCCCCGTTCCCGCGCCGGAGTTCAAAAAATGACCGCAGAAAAGCGCCCGCAGCCCTTGCTTGCGGGCGCTTTTCTCTGTCCGGTACTCCCTCCGGCATCCTCTGCCTGAAGCAGCAGACGATCGTCGCCCCCAACGCCTTTTCTCCTTTTTGCGCTTTTTCTTGCTTTTCCCGTCCCGGTATGATAAAATGAAAAAAACGGTCCGGCAGAGCGTTCCTTTTTTAGCGAGGTAGAAAATGGTACTGGAACTGAAGAACGTCGAAAAGTCCTTCGGCGAAAAAAAGGTCCTCTCCGGCGTTTCCTTCCGGGCGGAGGGAGGCATGGCGTTTGGCCTTCTCGGCCGCAACGGCGCCGGCAAAACGACCTCCATCCGGATCCTGATGGGCGTTTTTCCCGCCGACGGCGGCGAGGTGCTGCTCGACGGCGCGCCCATCGACCGCTCGGCCGTCCGCTTCGGCTATCTGCCGGAGGAGCGGGGCCTCTATCCGAAAAAGGAGATCCTCGATCAGCTCGTCTATTTCGCCGAACTGAAGGGGATGGACCGCCCCGCGGCCGTCCGCTCGGTCGACCGGTGGCTCGAGCGGCTCGGAATGGCGGAATACCGCGCAAAACGCCTTGACACCCTCTCCAAAGGAAATCAGCAGAAGATCCAGCTCATTACGGCGCTCGCGCACGACCCGGATATCATCGTCCTCGACGAGCCCTTCTCCGGCCTGGATCCTGTCAACGCGATGCTGCTCAAGGACGTGGTCCGGGAGGAGATCGCCCGCGGGAAGATCGTCCTCTTTTCCAGCCATCAGATGAACTACGTGGAGGAGTTCTGCGACAGCATCGCGATCCTCGGGCAAGGGAGGATCCTCCTGTCGGGCGACCTCGCCGGGATCAAACGCGCGCGCGGGCGCGATAAGCTCGCGGTCCGTACCGGACAGCCGGAGGCGGTCCGGGCGGCGTTCGGCGCCGCCTGCGGCGAGGGAGAGCGCGGCGAGCTGCTGATCCGCCTTGCTTCTCCCGATGAAAAACAGGAAGCGATGCGCCGCCTCACGGAGCTCTGTGAGGTGGACGAGATCCGGGTCTGGGAGCCCTCGCTCAACGATATTTTTGTGGAATACGCGGACGACGCGCGCGGGGAGGAGAAAGAATGAAACAGTTCAAAACGATCTTTCGCTTTGAGATGAATGCCTATCTCAAAAACCGGATCTTCGTCGGCGTGACGCTTTTTCTCGTGGCGGCGATCGCGCTTGTGATGTTTTTCCCGAGGATCCGGACCGCTCTCGAGAGCGGGGAAACGCCCGGCTCGCCCTCCGAGCGTCCGGTGATGCTGGTCGCCGGCGGGGAGGAAACGGCGCTTCTCCTCTTTTCCTCCGCGTTCCCCGGCTACGAGGTCAAGGCAGCCGCGGCGGATCCCGCGCTCCTCTGCGGGGAGATTTCCGCCGGGAAGGCAAACTGCGCCTTCCTCCTGACCGGCCCCGCCTCCTATACCTACTTTGTCGCCAATCTTTCCCTTTACGATCAGAACGGCGCGATCGCCGACGAGCTGCTCAAAACCCTCTATCAGCAAAACGCCCTGATCGGGCGCGGGATGACGCCGGAGGAAGCGGGAGAGGTCATGTCGGTACAAATCGAGGGAACGCTTGAAAACCTCGGCGCTGATCAGGCGCAGAACTTCTGGTATACCTATATTATGATCATCGGTCTTTATACGGTCATCATGGTCTACGGCCAGATGGTCGCCACCAACGTGGCAAACGAAAAGAGCAACCGCGCGATGGAGCTGCTGATCACCAGCGCCTCTCCCACGGGTATGATGTTCGGCAAGGTGCTGGCGTCTTGCCTCGCGGGTTTTCTCCAGCTTGCGGCCGCATTCGGCTCCGCGATCCTCTTCTACTCTCTCAACCGCTCTTATTGGGGGGACAATCCCGTTATCGCCTCGATCTTCGGTATGCCCTCCTCGCTTTTCGGCTATCTCCTCCTTTTCTTCGTTCTGGGCTTTCTGATCTACGCTTTCCTCTACGGGGCGGTCGGTTCCACCGTCTCCCGGCTGGAGGACGTCAATACCGCCGTG
>CAMKAU010000017.1 GCA_946410595.1 uncultured Clostridia bacterium | reverse complement strand
GCGGTTATATGCTGGAGGAGGTGGAAAAGGCGGCGTTCTCCCTCGCCGTGGGGGAGATCTCCGACGTGGTCGTCTCCCGCAACGGCTACCACGTCATCAAGCGGCTGCCAAAAGAGGAGAGCTACCTCACCGCAAACCTCTCCACCCTCAAGGCCCAGTACCAGAGCTGCGAGTTTTACGCTCTGATCGACGGGCGCCGGGACAGGCTCACCGTGCGCACGAACGACCTGTTTTCCGAGCTTGATCGCACGACGCTGATCTACTGATATGAAGATCAAAAAAATCAAACCGGCGCGGCTTTACGGCCGCAAGAAAAACCCGAACCGCAAGAAGATCGTCCTGCGCGTTCTGATCGTGCTGGGCGTTGTCGCCGCGACCGTCGCCGCCACGGCTGCCTACGGCCATCACCTGCTGGAAAAAGCGCGGGAGAGCGCCGCCGAAACGGCGGACCCGGTCGTAACGGATCCCGTCCTCCCCGCAGGGCCCGCCGACCCGTCGGGCGTCTCCCTTTGCGCCTACCCCCTGCCCGTCTCCTCGCTGACGGACGTCTGGGCGGCGGAAACGCAGATCAACCGGCTGCCCGAGGGAACAAAGGACGCCGTCCTCTATCTTTTCCGCGAAGAAAAGGCCCCTCTCTGGAAGACAGCCGACCTCCGCGCGCCGATCCCTCTCTATGAAAACGAAGCCGCGCTGAGTGCGGCGGAGCTGACCGACCTCGCCGCGCGCAAGGGGATCGCGCTGACAGCGCTTGCCGACGTCCCCTCCCTCTCCGCCGATCTGACGGAAGAGGAAAGCGACGCCGCCGCGGCCTACGAGCGGATGTATCTCGCCGACCTCGTCCGGGGGGGCTTTACCCGGATCCTGCTGCTCCTCCCCGACGTAAAAGAAGAAAACCTCGAGCGGATCGTCCGGTACGCCGCGGACCTGCGCGCGCTGGAGGATTCTTTGACCGTCGGCGCCGCCGTGACCCCGTCGCTCACGGCAAAAGAGAAGCCGGAGCTGCTGCTCTCGGGGCTCTGCGAGGCCTTTGACTATCTCGCGCTCGATCTCACCGAGGCGCTTGACGAAGACCTGCGGCAAACCCCCGCCCTCCTGACGCCCCCCGCCGAAAACGGGGAAACCGGGGAAAACGAAAGCGAGCCGGTCAGCACCTCTTTCCCCGCCCTCGCCGCGCAGGCGGACGCGACGCTTGAGCTCTTCTCCCGTTACGAGATGACGCTGATCCTCCGTCTCCCGGCGGACGCGACGGCTAAAACCGCCGCCGATACGCTTGCGCCGTTTCTGCGCGCAAAAGCTCTCGATTCCTTTATCCTTTATACGGAGAACTGAACGCTTACCAATATGAAAAAAGAAAAACGAACAAAAACCAAAGGAAAGCTGAAGCTGGTCCGGCGCTTTCTCTCCGGGAGCGCGCGATGGTTTCTGCTTTCCGCTTTTCTCGCTCTTTTCACCTCCTTTGCCGAAATGCTGACCCCGCAGATCGTCCGCTTTACCGTGGACGGCGTGATCGGCGGGGAGACGGAAGGGCTTTCTCCCGCCGCGCTCGCGGTCGCGGACTGCTTCGGCGGTGTGGCGGCGGTGCGCGAGCGGTTCTATCTCATCCCGCTCGCGATCCTCGCGGCCGCGCTGCTCGCGGTCGGCTCCCGCTATCTCTTCCGCCTCTGTAACTCCCTCGGCGCGGAAACGCTGGTCAAGCGGATGCGGGACACGCTCTTCTCCCACATCGAGCATCTCCCCTTCTCCTTCCACCGCAAAAACCAGACGGGCGACATCATCCAGCGCTGCACCTCCGACGTCGATACGGTCAAAAACTTTCTTGCCGAACAGCTGACGCAGGTCTTCCGCATCGTAACGCTGCTCGTCCTCTCGCTCAGCTTCATGTTTTCGATGAACGCAAAGCTCTCGGTCATCGCGCTCTGCTCGGTGCCGATCCTTTTTTTCTACTCCCTGCTCTTCCACCGCAAGATCTCCGCCTCCTTCCGCGAATGCGACGAAACGGAGGGCAAGCTCTCCGCCATCACGCAGGAGAACCTGACCGGCGTGCGCGTGGTCCGCGCCTTCGGCCGGGAGAGCTTTGAGCAAAAGCGCTTTGCGGAGCAGAACGAAAAGTACGCCTCTCTCTGGGTGCGCCTTTCCGCGATCTTTTCCTTTTACTGGGGCTCGACCGACCTGATCGCCGGGATCCAGGTGATGCTGATCGTCCTCTTCGGGGCAAAGTTCGTTCTGGCGGGCGAGATGCTCTCCGGCGAATACATCGCCTTTATCTCCTATAACGCGATGCTTACCTGGCCGGTGCGGATGCTCGGACGGATGATCGCCAATCTCAGCAAGGCGACCGTGGCGCTCGACCGCATCGCCTATATCGCCAACACGCCGGAGGAGGCAGACGCCCCCGACGCGGGCACGCCCGATCTGCACGGCGACATCGTCTTCGAGCACGTCTCCTTCGGGTACGAAGGCAAAGACGAGCTGCTCTCCGACGTCTCGCTGAAAATCCCCGCGGGCAGCACCCTCGGTATCCTCGGCGGGACCGGCTCCGGCAAGTCCACGATAGCCGCGCTCCTCGACCGGCTCTACCCGCTGGAAGAGGGCAAGGGCCGGATCACGATCGGCGGGACGGACGTAAATAAGATCCAAGCCAAATGGCTCCGCCGGAACATCGGCTTCGTCCTCCAGGAGCCCTTTCTCTTCTCCCGCTCGCTGAAGGAGAACATCGGCATCACGCGCCGCGACCCTACGGAGGAGGAGATCCGGCGCGCCGCGTCGATCGCCTGCTTTGAGGAAACGGCGGACTCCTTTGCCGACGGGTTCGACACCTTTGTCGGCGAGCGGGGCGTGACCCTCTCCGGCGGGCAGAAGCAGCGCGCCGCGATCGCGCGGACGCTGATGAGCGAAACGCCGATTTTGATCTTTGACGACTCGACCAGCGCCCTCGACGCCGAAACGGACGCGAAGATCCGCGCCGCCCTGCGGGAAAAGCTGCGCGGCACGACCGTGATCCTGATCACCCACCGCGTCCAGACCGTGATGCACGCGGACCATATCATCGTCCTCGACCGCGGTCGGATCGCGGAAGAAGGAACGCATGAAACGCTCGCCGCCGGAAACGGCGTGTACGCCGAGCTCTGCCGCCTCCAGGGCGAGAAAGGAGGCGCCAGATGAAACAAACGGAAAAAAAGCAGGACGCCGTCCGGCTGCCCGGCTTCGGCATCCCCGCGCTGCTTCCCTACATGAGGCCCTATCGGCCGCTGCTCTTTGTGATGATCGTCTGCGGGCTCGCGGGAAGCGCGGCGGATCTTGCGATCCCCTTCTTCCAGCGCTACGCGCTCGACCACTTCATCGGCGAGCGGACGACGGACACGCTGCTGCCCTTTATCGTTTTCTACGTCCTCGTCCTCCTTTTCCAGGCGGCCGTCAACTTCACCTCTACCTTCTTTGCCGCCAAGGTCGAGCAGCGGGTGGGGCGCGATCTGCGCCGCGCCAGCTTCGACCATCTGCAGACTCTCTCCTTCTCCTACTTCAACCAGAACAGCGTGGGCTACATCCACGCCCGCGTGATGAGCGACACCGCCCGCGTCGGGGAACTTGTCTCCTGGTCGCTGATGGACGGCGTGTGGCACATTTCCTTTGTGGTCGGGGCGGTCGCCGTGATGTTCCGCCTCAACGCCCGCCTCGCGCTGCTTGTCTGCGCCGTACTGCCGCTTGCCCTCGCGCTGATCTTCCTCTTCCAGAAAAAGCTGACCGGCTTCCACCGCCGGATCCGCGAGATCAACTCCCGCATCACCGGCAACTTCAACGAGGGGATCACCGGCGCCAAAACGATCAAGACCCTCGTCATTGAAGAAAAGATGAGCGAGGATTTCCGGAAAGACTCCTCCGAGATGCGGCGCACCGCCGTCCGCGCCGCGCACTCCCACGCGATGCTCTGGGCGATCATCACCTTCGCCTCCTCCCTTGCGCTCTCGCTCGTTTTGTGGCAGGGCGGCAAGCTGACGATGGAAAACGCCATGCTCCTCGGCACCCTCTCGGTCTTTACCTCCTACGCGATGGGCATTATGGAGCCGGTGCAGTGGATCGTGGACGCTCTCTCCAGTCTGATCAACGCGCAGGTCAATATCGAACGCCTGATCGGCCTGATCCGCACCGAATCGGACGTGGCGGACACGCCGGAGGTCGTGGAACGCTACGGCGACACCTTCTCCCCGAAAAAAGAAAACTGGGAGCCGCTTGTCGGCGATATCGAGTTCGACGACGTAACCTTCCGCTACCCTGACGGGGAGGAAACGATCCTGGAACACTTCTCTCTGCAGATCCCGCGCGGCTCCTCGATCGCCATCGTCGGCGAGACGGGAGCGGGCAAATCCACCCTCGTCAATCTCGTCTGCCGCTTCTTTGAACCGACGAAGGGCCGCATCCTGATCGACGGGCGGGACGCGCGGGAACGCTCGCAGCTCTGGCTGCACTCGAATATCGGGTACGTTCTCCAGACCCCGCACCTCTTTTCCGGCACCGTGGCGGAAAACCTGCGCTACGGCAACCCGGAGGCGACCGACGAGGAGCTCTGGCAGGCGCTGGAGCGCGTTTCCGCCGCCGAGGTGGTCCGCCGGATGGACAAAGGACTGGAAAGCGAAGTGGGCGAGGGGGGCGACCTTCTCTCCACCGGGGAAAAGCAGCTGCTCTCCTTCGCGCGGGCGCTGCTCGCCGATCCGCGTATTTTAGTGCTGGACGAGGCGACCGCCTCGGTCGACAGCATCACGGAGGACCGCATCCAGCGCGCGATCCGCGAGATCACCGAGGGGCGCACCTCGCTTGTGATCGCGCACCGGCTCTCCACGATCCGCTCCTCCGATCTCATCCTCGTCGTCGACGGAGGGAAGATCGTGGAGCGCGGCACGCACACGGAGCTGATGGCGCAAAACGGCCCGTATCACGCCCTCTACACCCGCCAGTTCGAGGAGGAGGGGACGGAGCGCGTTTTCCTCGAAAAAGCAAAGGACAAAACCCCTCACGCCGAGACCCGCTGACAAAAAAGGAAAAGGACCGCGGAAAGACCGCGGTCCTTTTTTCTATGCGCTTCAGTTCGCGTTGCCGACGAGCAGGATGATGATCAGCGCGATGGCGATCCAGGTGCAGAGGCAGTTGTCGCCAAACAGATTGTTGAGGCAGCCCATGTTGTTCCTCCCTATCTATCAAGTGGAAGCGCTCCGCGCTCCCCGATAGTATCTTATGACAGAGCCGCCGTTTTGTTACCCGGCGCGGTAGGAAAGGATCGCCCGGAAGAGGGCGCAGCTCTCCTCAAAGGTCTCCGCGCTCTCCGCCCCGCGTCCCTCCATCGAGGCGACCTTGTTGTTGCGGCGGATACAGATCAGCGTGTCCTCGGGCAGATAGGAGAAATAGGTCCTGCCGAAGTCGGTCTCCAGAAAGCGCACGGCAAACTGGTCGTAGATCCCCTGCTCCGGCATCTTCGGCAGGATCTCCAGCAGCGTGATCCACTCCCCTTTGACGGCGCGGCGCTCGTAAAGCCAGGGGTCGACGAGCCAGATCACGGTGTCCCCCGCCTCGAACTCCCGGTCAAAGCTCTCCAGATTTTCCGCGAGCAGGCGGTCAAAGACGGTAAAGGAGGGATCCTCCTCCAGCTTCGCCCGGATCTGGTCGGCGGTCATATAGTAAAGCGAGGAAAAAGAAACCGCCTTTTTCTCCGCGTCCGCCGGGAGGTATGCGGCCACGTCCGCCGCCGCCTGTTTTTCCTCCGCGTCGGAGAGCGCGTAGGGGCCGGCGTAGGTGAGGTACGCGGCGTTTTTGCCCGTTCCGCGGCCGGTGATCAGCGCTACCGTTACCGTGACGAGGGCGAGTACCCCAAGCAAAAACGGGTATTTGCGGTGATACCAGAAGTTCGCCGCCCACGCGATCCATTTCGGTTTGCTTGTTTCTTGTGTTTCGGGCATTTCAGACTCCTCTCCCGGGCGATCCGGGGTTTCTTACTGCGCGGTCTCCGCGCGGGCTAAAACTGTCTGTGACAGGTCCCGCAGAAAGTCGTACAGTTCCCGGCTGTTCAGTTCCGGATCCTCATGTCCTTCGGTCGGATTTGCGGCTCTTTTTCCGGCCGCGTCCCGATACGCTAATTCTGCAAAACTGCTGTTGTCGCGCAGGGAAAGGACCGTTCCGTCTGTAAAATGAATAAAACAAATAAAACCGGGCGTTATCCCGCCGTAACAGTTCTGAACACGGGATCCGTTGTAGAGGCGGATCAGTTCGTCGATCTCCTCGCCGGTCAACTCATACGTGTCAGCGGTGTATCGGGACAGTTCGACCGACCGGATCAGCGAGGAATCGAGCGGAGGCGGCGCTTTTCCCGGTTGGAGCGAGGCGTAGGGATAGGGAAGCTCGGCGCGGGCGCCGCAGGAGGGAAGGAAGGCACAGCAGAGAACAGCAAGGGCGAGAACGGCGGAAAGTTTTCTTTTCATGATAAACTCCTTTTTTCGGTCGGCCTGTTTTTATTATAGCATATCCTCGGCGGCAAGGCAATTCTTTTTTTGCAAAACGGCTTTGCCGCGCAAAAACGGTTTTTTCTCTTGCATTTCTTTCTTCGGTATGCTAAACTGTTTTTACCACACAAAAACGAAATACCCTCTCATCAGAAGGCGAAGTTTGCTTTTCGGCAAAAGCGCGGGCTTCTTTTTTTCGCATTTTCTGATAAATGTGGGAAACCGTTTTTGTGTGGTAACAAAGCGGGAGCCGGGCGTTTTTCGGTGTGTGCGGCTTCCGCTGCACACACTTTTTTATTTTGGAGGAACAAAATGAATCTTATCAAGCAGAGTTATCAGGAACCGGCTCCGAAAAGCATCTTGGATTGCGTCAAGATGGATCCTCTTTCTCAAAACCTCTGGAATTGGGCGTCGCGGTTAGAAACATTAGGAAAAATCTTTTTTGGGGGTATTGTGTTATTTGGAACGGTTGAAACGATAATTCTTCTCTCTAATGCTTCTTCAAATGAAACACTTTCTCTTTTCTTTTCTCAATTCATTAAGTATTTCCTTTTCGCTTTTTGTGAGTTTTGTCTCTTCCGTGTGTTTGCTCTTTTGGTCGGTTCGTTGGCAAGCATCACGCAAAACACAAAAGCAACAGCAAGGTTGAGCGAATTGATCGTACGAAATCAATTCCAAGAAAAAAAAGAAGAAGCAGGCGAAACAGGAAACGATTTTCTTGTCAGGTGCCCTAACCCGGGATGCGCAGAAATGTTATCTTTTCCGGAAGGAACAACAAAAGCACGTTGCCCGTACTGCGGACAGGACTTTGATATTGAATAAAAAAACCGCTCCGCCGGACCTTTCACACACGGGTCCGGCGGAGCGGGTCTTTTTGCTTTTTTCAGGCGCGGGCGACGCCGGAGCGGCGAGCCGCCTCCGCGACCGCCGCGGCGACGGCGGGCGCGACGCGGGGGTCGAACGCCTTCGGCAGGATGTAGTCGACGGAAAGCTCCTCGTCGGAGACGAGGGCGCTGAGGGCGCGGACCGCCGCCATCTTCATCTCGCCGTTGATGTCGGAGGCGCGGACGTCAAGAGCGCCGCGGAAGATCCCCGGGAAGGCGAGGACGTTGTTGATCTGGTTGGGGAAGTCGGAGCGGCCGGTCCCGACGACCCGGGCGCCGGCGGAAAGCGCCTTGTCCGGCAGGATCTCGGGGACCGGGTTCGCCATCGCGAAGACGGCGGCGTCCTTTGCCATCGAGGCGACCATCTCCTTTGTAACGACCTTCGGCGCCGATACGCCGACGAACACGTCCGCGCCGCGCATCACGTCGGCAAGGGAGCCGGTCTCCCCCGCCGGGTTGGTCTTGGCGGCAAGCGCTTTGTGGGCGGGGGAGAGCGTTTCATCCCCGCGGCAGAGGGCGCCCGCCCTGTCGCACATAATCAGATTTTTCACCCCGAGCCGGAGCAAAAGCTCTCCGATCGCGGTGCCTGCGGCGCCGGCGCCGTTGATCACGCATTTGATCCCGTCAAAGGATTTGCCGACGAGCTTGAGGGCGTTCTCCATCGCGGCGGCCACGCAGATCGCCGTGCCGTGCTGATCGTCGTGGAAGACGGGAATATCGCATTTTTCCTTCAGCTTCCGCTCGATCTCAAAGCAGCGGGGCGCGGCGATGTCCTCGAGGTTGATCCCGCCGAAGGAGCCGGCGATCCGGTAGACGGTATCGACGATCTCGTCCACGTCGTGGGTGCGGACGCAGAGGGGGAACGCGTCTACCCCGGCGAACTCCTTGAAGAGAACGCACTTCCCCTCCATCACCGGCATCCCCGCTTCCGGCCCGATATCGCCGAGCCCGAGGACGGCGGAGCCGTCCGTGACGACGGCGATCAGGTTGCGGCGGCGGGTCAGCTCGTAGGATTTTTCGATATCTTTGGCGATCTCCAGGCACGGCTCGGCCACGCCGGGCGTGTACGCAAGGGACAGATCCTCCGCCGAGCGGACCTTCACCCGCGAAACGACCTCGATCTTCCCGTTCCATTCGTAATGCTTTTCGAGAGCGGCTTGTTTGATATCCATCTTTTCCTCCGGATCCGGATGCCGGTTTTGATAACGGGTATCATTATACGCCGCTTTCCCTGCCTTTGTCAAGAAAAGGAGCCTTCTTCCGGGCGCAACTCGCCCGAAAAGTACAAAAAAGAAAGGCGAAATGAAAGATTTTTACATTGAAGGAAAACGGCGCGGCGCGGTAAAATGAGGAAAAGACTGCCCTCCGGGGGAGGACGGCAAAGCGAAAAAGGAAAGGATCGTTTTCTATGTTTCGTTTCATCGCGACGACGCCGGGCGGCGCCGTCAACACCTTCCCGGCGGTGGTTGAGGACTTCGGGACCGCGCTGAAGGTCAGCGCGCCGACGCGGCTCTTTGAAGGGCTGAAATACCGGACCGCCGTCCTCGAGACCCCGCTGCTGACCGCTAAGGAAGGCGAGCCCGGCTATTTCTTCTTCCCCACCAACTTCGGCTGCGGGTTCGTGCAGTGCCTCTTCAACGCAAAGCCGGACGGAGAGTTCCTCTCCTGGCTCTCGGCGATGCCGGTGTGCGGCCTCTGCGGAAGCGAACGCGCCGTATTCGTCCGGGTGGAGGGCGGCGCGGCGGACGCCCGGTTCGTCGTGCGCAAGGCGGGCGATACCTACAGCATTTCCCCGCGCTTCGAGCTGGAGGGCGAGCAGCCGGAGGAGGATCTCTCGGTCTTCTTTTACCGGATGCCGAACGCCGATTACAGCGAGATGGCGCGTCTTTACCGGAAGTACCAGATGGAGGTGAAGGGCTGCCGCCCGCTGCGCGAACGCGCGGAGGAGCGGGAGGCGCTGCGCCTGGCCGGAGAGGGCCCGGAGATCCGCGTGCGGATGGGCTGGAAGCCGATCCCCACGCCGATCCGCTTCCAGACCGAGGAAAACGAGCCGCCCCTGCACGTGACCTGCACCGTGCCGCAGCTCAATCAGATCATCGACAAGATGCAGGAAGCGGGCATCAAAAACGCCGAGCTATGCCTGGTCGGCTGGGCGCTGAGCGGCCACGACGGGCGCTTCCCCCAGCAGGTGCCGACCGACCCGCGCTACGGCGGCGACCGCGAGATGAAAAAGTTTATCGCCCGGGCGCAGCGAATGGGCTACCAGGTGGTCTGCCACACCGTCTCCTGCGGGGCGTACACGCTTGCCGACAACTTCGATCTCAAAGACCTTGCCAAGCGCCGCAACGAAAAGGGCGAATACTACCCCTTCTCGCGCGATATTTATAAGGCGAAGGGTCTCAACGGCGGCGAGCCCTACGCCGTCTGCCCGCAGCGCGCCTACGAACGCTACGCGAAAGAAGACCTGCCGAAGGTGCGGGCGCTCGGCTTTTCCGGCCTGCACTACGTCGACGAGCTGACCGCCTACGTCCCGGAAAAGTGCGCCGACCCCGACCACCCGGTCAGCCGCAAAAAGGCGCAGGACTGCTACCGCAAAATCGCGCAGCTCTCCCGCGCGCTCTTCGGCGGTTATCAGTCCGAGGGCTTTATGGACTTTATGAGCGCGGACGTGGACGCGATCCTCTACGTCGGCTGCCGCTCCAAAGCCACCTCCGCCGTCAACCCGCTCTTTGACGAGGGGATCCCCTTCTGGCAGCTGGTTTACCACGGCATCATCCTCTCCAACCCCATCGCCGGCACGGTCAATTACACGATCAAGGACGCGCGGCACCGCCTTCTCTTTATCGAATACGGCGGGCGGCCGGTCTTCTACTTCAACAGCAAGTTCGGCCCGGCGCGCAACTGGATGGGCGACCTCGACCTCTACAACGACGACGAAGGCGATATCGAAAAGAGCGTGGCCGCGATCAAGGAGGGGTGCGAGGAGTACGAACCGCTGAAATACCTGCAGTACGAATTCATGGACAAGCACGAAAAGCTCTCGAAGAACGTCTACCGCACCACCTATTCGGACGGCACGGTCGTCACCGTCGATTACGGCGCCCTCTCCTACCGGGTGGAAAAGCCGGACGGCGGGACGATCGTGAAAGAGCTGAAATAAGGAGGCGGCCGCGATGAGAAAAGTGTATATGGGCAAAAACAAAGCCGGGATCGAGTGCTTTGCGCACACGATCTCAAACGGCGATCTCAGCGTCACCGTCCTCGATTACGGCGCGACCCTCCAGCGCTTCGTTCACAAGGGAACGGATATCCTCCTCGGTTACGAAACGCTGGCGGATATGGAAAAAGCCGCCGACAATCCCGGCGCCGTGCTCGGCCGCTACGCAAACCGGATCTCCGGCGGACGCCTGATCCTTGACGGGGTCTGCTATCCGATCGCCCGCAACGACGGCGAAACGCACAAAAACGGCGGGAAAGTCGGCTTTAACCGCCACACCTGGAACGTGGAGGACGGGGTACTCCCCGACGGAACGCCGACCCTCTCCTGCGGCTACAACTCTCCCGACGGCGAGGAAGGGTATCCCGGCTTTTTCATCTCCACCGTGACCTATATCCTCAAAAAAACCGAGCTGATCATCGAATACCGGGCGACCACCACCCGCCCGACCTACTGCTGCCTCTCAAACGGCGCCTGCTTCAACCTCCACGGCTGCGGCGATTCGACCGTCCTGGACCACGAGCTGACCGTCAACGCCGACTACTACACCGAGACGGATCCGAAGACCCTGCTCCCGACCGGGAACCGCCCCTCCGTGGAGAACACGGCGTTCGACTTCCGGCAGGGCAAGCCGGTCGGCGCCGATATGGACAAAACCGGCCTTCCCTACCCCGGCTACGACCACAACTTCCTCGTCAATCACACCTCCACCTCCGTCTGCAAAAACAGCGGCGGCAGCGGCCCCTTCTTTGAGATGATCGCCAAGGGCGAGGTCTACGCGGGGCTGGAGCTCAATCCCGCCGTGATCTGCCGTACGCCAGAGCGGGAGCTGACCGTGCTGACCAGTATGCCGGGCGTGCGGATCTATACCGGCAACCTCCTCGGCGAAGGTCCCGCCTTCAAAGGAGGGGTAACGCCGAAACGGTATCAGGGCCTCTGCTTTGAAACGGAGTTCGAGCCGGACAGCCCGAGCCGGGGCGAAGCGCGCCTTGATCCCGGCGAGTGTTACCATCACGCGACCGTCTTCCGCCTCAAATAAAAAAAGGGTCTTCCCGCGGGAAGACCCTTTTTTTCTTTTACAGACTGCCGCTGCGGAAGCGGCTCGGCGTTGTTCCGGTGATGGAAACGAAGGTTTTGTAGAAATAGGAAAGATCGTAAAAACCGAGACTTTCGGCGACCTCCTCGATCGTGATCTCCTCCGAGCTCTGGAGTAAGACCTTCGCCTTGTTGATCCGCGAGTGGATCTTATACTGCACGGGGGACATCCCCGTCTGCTCGCGGAAGGCGCGGCGGAACGCCGTTTCGCTCATCAGGCAGAGCTTGGCCAGCCGGGAGACCGGGATGTTCTCGCCGACGTGGCTGTCCATATAGAGCAGCGCGGGCGCGATCGCCTGCGCGATCTTGCCGTTGAGGTCGGAGAGCGTGTGGAAGGTCTGCAGTTTTTCGATCAGCGAGAAAAAGAGGCGGTGGACCGGCACGTAAGGATTGCTGAGACGGTGGCTGTACCGGCAGAGCTTGTAAAAATCGTCGGCGATCTTCGGCTGTTTGCCGTTGAGCAGGAGCTGGATCCGGTCGGAAAAGGCGCAATCCTCGCCCTCCCGCGTCTTCAGCTCAAAGTTGATCAGATAATCGACGCAGTCCCCCTCGCCCCGGGTAAACTCCGCCGAATAGCGGACCCCCTTGGGCAGGTAAAAGACGGCGCCGGGATCGTAGCGGACGGACTGCCCGTCCTCGTCGGTAAAAACCGCGTATCCCGACGAAATATACATCAAACCGTGGGTGGGGCGCGGCAGGTCCAGAAAAGACCAGCTCCGGATCGTCTCCCACGCCTGCGCGATCCCGAGAATATCGGAAAAAACGTGCTCCTCGCCGATTTCGTTCCATTTGATCCGTTTCATCGTTTCCCTCCGCCGCCATTGTAACACGGTTTGCCGAAAAATACAATAGACAATCAAAAAAATACATTGTATGAAAGCGGCGGAAACGATAAAATGGAAGGACAGGATGGGATACGGCAAGCGGATCCTTCCCCGTCCGAAAAAAGGCGCGTCCGCCCCGGCGGGCCGCCCGATCCATACGGAGGAACCATGAAACAAAAAAGACTACGCCTGACCGCGCTCGCTTTGGCGCTTCTCACCGTCTTTTCGGCTTTTTCTCTCCTCTCCTGCGCCAAAAAAGACCCGGCCGAAACGAAGGAGCCGTCCGTTTCCGGCGACGGTACGCAGGATCCGGACGTCTGTCCCGTGCAAAAGCAAGATTACGACGAGTATGACTTCCACGTTCTGGAGGGGGGCTTCGGCCTCGTCGTTTTCCGCAACGACTTCGCCTATGACGACTCCGCCGCCTCCACCGTCCTCGACGACGCCGTCTTCCGCCGCAACAGCGCCGTGGAAGAGTATCTGAATATCCGCATCTCCACCGATCAGAAGATCTGCAAGGAAACCACCGGCTCGAACGAGGGCTACGGCACGCTGATAAAGGAGAAAAAGGCGGGCGATACCAACTACGACGCCGCCGTCCTCCCCGCCTACGACCAGACCAAGCTCGCCTATCAGGACGCGCTGACCGATATGAACAAGGTCGGCACGCTGGACTTTTCCAACAAGTGGTGGGATCAGCAGGCCGTGGGGAAACTGACGATCAAGGATATGCTCTTCTTTGTGACCGGGGACTTCAGCATCGACGTTTTCAACTCCACGATCGTCGTGATCTTCAACAAAAAGATCGCGCAGGAAAAAGGGATCAACGATCTCTATCAGCTTGTCAACGACGGCAAGTGGACCCTGGCCAAATGGAAAGAATATACCGCGATGGTCTCCGATGATCTCGACGGCGACAACCTCTATACCGATAAAGACCTCTACGGCGCCGCCGTGTGGGACGACGTTGTTTACGCCGCCGTCCATTCCGCGGGCGAGCGCTGCTGCGACCTCGACGAAAACGGCGATCTGATCCTCACCCTCGGCACCGAGCGCGCGATCTCCGCCTATATGGACTACGTGGAGTTTGCCCTGAAGGATCAGAGCGTGATCCGCTATCAGCAGACCTTCGGCGCAAACGGCAAGCCCTCCTTCAACGCGGGCTCCGATCTCGAGTATAAGCTCTTCCAGAACGACCAGGCGCTCTTCCTCTTTACCTGGCTCGGCGTTGCCGACAAGTTCCGCGATATGAACACCGACTACGGCATCCTCCCCGTCTTCAAGTACACGGAGGATCAGAAGGAATACTACAACACGGTGGCGCCCTACAACGCCCGCTTCCTTGCGATGCCCTACCATCAGGAGGACGAAAACCGCACCGGCGCGATCCTGGAGACCATCGGCTTCTACTCCGCGCAGATGATCACCCCCGCCTTCTATGAAAAGACCCTCTACGGCGCGACCGTGCGCGACGAGGAGAGCCGCCCGATGCTGGAGATGATCCGCGAACACCGCGTCTTCGACCTCGGCTACTTCTATCAGCCCGCCAGCATCAACAAAAAGCTCATCCTCCTCTTCCGCGCCAACCAGACCAACTGGGCTTCCCAGTACGCCGCCCTGGAGAGCGCCGCCAAACGGCAGCTCGATAACATCAACGCCGCCTTCGACAAGATCCGCGGCGACGCCTGATCCCGGAGAAGGGAGCCGTTGCCTTGACGTTTCAGATCACCGCCACAACGACGGGCGGCCGGACCCGGACGATCACGCCCGTGATCCGGGAGCAGGGCCGCACCGTGACCCTCACCGTCCCGCGCGAAAAGCTTGTCAATCCCCGCCTGGAGTCCCTGATCGTGGAGTCCTCCCTCACCACGGCGAAAGCGGACGGCAGGGGGAGCATGTTCTACCCGACCAATTTTTACTACGGTTTCGCCCTCACCCGCTTCACCGAGCGGGAGGACGTTCTCTTCAAAACCTGGCCGACCGCGACGCTTGTCTGCGGCTTCGGCTGCGATACCGAGTACGCCGTCTTCCTGCGCGTGGCGGGCGAGGCGTTCGACGGACGCTTTTACGTTTCCTGCCGGGACAACGTCTATTCCGTCTGCCCGCAGTTTTGCTTTGACGGGGACGAGCCGGACGAGGACGTTGTGATCGTCTACGAACGGATGCCGAACGCGACCTACTCCGAGATGGCGCGTTTCTACCGCGCCTACCAGATGGACTTTTGCGGCTGTGTGCCGCTCTCCGAGCGCGTCAAGCAGCGGGAAGTGCTGCGGCGCGCCGCGGAGATGCCGGAGCTGCGCGTCCGGATGGGGTGGAAACCCTGTCCCACGCCGGTCCGCCACCAGACCCTCGAAAACGAGCCGGAGATGACGGTCGCCTGCGACGTCCCGACGCTGCATAAGATCCTCGACAAGATGATCGCCGCCGGGATCCGGGGCACGGAGTTCTGCCTGGTCGGCTGGGGACCGGGCGGGCACGACGGGCGTTTTCCCCAGCAGTATCCCTGCGACGAGCGTTTCGGCGGGGACGACGCCCTGCGCGAGTGGATCGCGCGCGCCCAGCGCGCGGGCTTCCTCGTCGTCTGCCACACCGTTTCCTGCGGCTGCTACGAGATCGCCGCCAACTGGGACCGCGACCTCTGCGCCAAAAAGAAAAACGAGTTCGGCGATCCCGTCCCCTATATCCGCGAGCACTATATCAAGGGCGGGCTCAACGGCGGCGAGCCGTACTACCTCTGCGCCAAACCCGCCTATGAGCATTACGCGGTGCATGACCTGCCGATCGTGCGCGGCTACGGCTTCGAGGGGCTGCACTATATCGACGAGCTGACCGCGATCATCCCCGAAAAGTGCTGCGACAAAAACCACCCTCTCACGAGAAAACAGGCGTGGGAATACCACCGCAAGCTCGCCCGGCTGGCCAAAAACCTCTTCGGCGGTTATCAGTCGGAGGGGTATATGGACTACATGAACGCGGACGTGGACTCGATCCTCTACGTCGGCGTGCACTCGAAGCTCACCCGCGAGATGAACCCGCTCTTTGACGAGGGGATCCCCTTCTGGCAGCTCGTCTATCACGGCATCGTCCTCTCCAACCCGACGAGCCAGACGGTCAACTACCCCGTCAAGGACGAATACCAGCATCTCAAGTTCCTCGAATACGGCGGGCGGCCGGTGCTGTATTTCCACAGCAAGTTCGGCGAAAAAAAGAACTGGATGGGGGACCTTGACCTGCGCTGCGACACCGACGAAGCGATCGACCGGAGCGTGGCGGCGATCAAGCGGGCGTATAGCGAGTACGAACAGTACAAGCGCCTCCAGTACGAGTTTATGGAAAACCACGAAAAGCTCGCGGAAAACGTTTACCGCACCACCTATTCGGACGGAACAACCGTGACCGTCGATTATAACACCCTGACCTATCAGTTCGGAAAAACGGAATAAGAAAACCCGCGGGGGCGGCCATGCCGCCCCCGCGGGTTTTTGATTGATAAAAGGAGGGAATCCCCTTTTCGGCGCGTCCGCGGCGCTTTGCCCGAACGAGACGCGCAAGACGGTCCGTTGGCTTTCCTATGCCGTTTACCGTTTCTTTTTGATCAGGGCGTAAACGGCGCCGAAGCCGGCGCCGGCCGCCGCCGCGCAGGATCTCCGTCATATTATCAAAACTGTCATAAACGTAGGAAACGCGGGAGAGTTCTGTGTTTTGAGCGGTTTTGCTGATCACTCTTGTCATTTCTTCTTTTCAATTTGCATTTTTGCAGCTGTATACAAAGTGTACCGCACCAAGAAGACAGTTTCTGTCCGGGTTAAATCGAATAATAAAAAATCAGCCGCAGGATTGGATTGCCAATCCCGCGGCTGAGAAAAGATATCATACTTACCCGGTCTTGTTGTCCGAAAAACTATCAAGAAGACTCAAGATTACACCTCCAAGGTGAGACACAAAAAACGGCCAAGAGTACCAATGGTCTAGCTCACTACCGCGTTTGATTCCTTGTAAGCTTGTTATTACGACCCCATAAAAAAACAGCAGCATTACGCAAATCCAAGAAGCAATAACAAGGATGTGTAAGATCCTTTTTTCTTCTGCCTTAAAAAGCAGGAATGATACAAATCCAATGGAACATACGCAAACAACGGTAAAAATGGCATCAACCGTAACAGCACAATCATCTGATATTAGAATTACTCGCACAAAGGCCATCAATAAAGCTTTGAGCTCAAGGAAAACCGCAAAAGCAATCAAACACATGCGCAAAATACGTTTAATGCTTTTTTTCACCTTATTAATTCCCTCGTTTTTGAAATCAATATTTCAATGCTTTTGTACTTCTTTGTACAGTATCATAAACGTTTTTCATTTTAGTAAACAACGTTGAAGACAATGCATTCTTTGTTCCTCCGTCCCTGACAGAGAGGACCTTCCCCCATGCGTCGTAGGTATAGCGCGCGACGACTTCGGTGTTCCGGTCGTAGATCGCAATGACGTCTCCCTGCAGATTCTTCTGGAAGTAAAACGGCTCGTTGTTATAGATGACGCCGCGGACGCCGTCCTCGTTATCGTAGAGCGGAACGAGCGTGTTATCGCTCCATTCTTCCCGGAGGACTTTTGTCCCGTCAAGCGTGTATCTGTGCCGTACGCCGCATACCGTCTTGCTTGTGCGGATGCCGTTTGCGTTGTAGGTATATTGGATATTGTCAAAGGACTTGAGCTGTCTGCCTTTTTCCCACGTCAGAGGATGTCCGAGATAGGACGTCGGATTCCCCTGTGCGTCGTAGATAACCGACAGTCCGTTATACCCGGTCAGCAGATCCTTCCACGCTCCGTTGGCTTTCCTATGCCGTTTACCGTTTCTTTTTGATCAGGGCGTAAACGGCGCCGAAGCCGGCGCCGGCCGCCGCCGCGCAGAGAAGCGCGATCCCCCACAGGGGGAAGCTCCCGTCCTGCCGGCCGCCGGTTTCGCCCGTGGTCAGAGCGGCGGTGTCGCTTTCCGCTTCTCCCTGTTTTGCGTTTTCCGGCGCGGTCGCCGGGTCGGTTTCCGGCGCGGAAGACTCGTGCGTGTTATTCGGGTCGGCCGTGATCGGCTGCTTTTCGGTAACGGTCACGGAAACCACGCTGCTGTAAATCTTTCCGCCGCCGACGGATTCCACCAGGCAAAGATAGTTGCGTGTCCCCACCTGATCCGTTTCGCAAAGCAGGTAATCCGTCGTTTCCGTCCCGCGATTGACCGCGCGGATGTCCTCCAGCCGGCCGGTATCGGTCTCGTACCAGAGGAAGGAAAGCTGGGTCCCGTCCGTGGACCTGGCCACGCAGCGGATCTCCGCCTCGTCGCCCAGCTCCACGGTCAGCTCCGTGGGGATGCTCACGATCTCCGGCGGCATCTTCCCGCTCCCGACGGTGATCCGGTTTTTCTGGCTGGCCACGCTGTCGCGGCCGTTGGTGATCTCGCACCAGAGCCGGGCGCCGTCCAGTTCTTTTCCGATGCCTTCAAAAAGGAAGGCAAAGGTATTGTCGTCCGGCTTGCGGGGGCCGTAAGACTCTCCCGCGTACCCTTCCCAG
Organism: uncultured Clostridia bacterium; assembly: GCA_946410595.1. Classification (GTDB taxonomy): domain Bacteria; phylum Bacillota; class Clostridia; order Oscillospirales; family CAG-272; genus RUG12395. The sequence goes on along the minus strand of CAMKAU010000017.1, from coordinate 12,892 downwards.
TCCTGCTGCGCCGCCCCGCCTATCTCGGAAAGGTTGTAGGTCTTCCCGTTCCATTCCATAAACCAGACGGCTTGCAGATCGGCTCCCTCCGCTTTGACCGTGTAGATCGCCACGCTGTTTTCGGGATATACCGGGCTTTGCGGCTGGAGCGTGATCACGGGCTTTTCCGAAGCGGCCGCCGCGGGAACCGCCAAAAGAGTAACCAAGAGAAGGACAGTCAGCAGAGAAATCGCTTTTTTCACGGGCGTTCTCCTTTTCTTATAGCTTATTTATGAAAACGTCAATACAGTTTTGCGCCGGCGGGGATATGGAATCTATCAGAGTGCTTCAGTCTTCTTTTCGACAGAATCCCTTGTGCCCGCAATTCGGACATTTGAAAACACGGTCCGAATTGAGATGGAAAGAGAACGCCGCCTGCCACCATTTGGGATGAAATCTGTGACTGCATTTCGAGCAGACGTAAGTGTTTTTTGACAAAACCGTCCCCGCGATCACCGCAGACAAAACCACGATCAAAACGGTCGGTATGGCTACAACGTACCACTCGACTTCGTATTTTCGGTCTCCGAAATGCACTTCACACGAAGTCAACAACAAAGCGGACAAAAGGACGGCTGTCAAAATCGCTCTTCTCATGATACCTCCCTGATTTGTTTCAGTACAGTTTTGCTCCCGCGGGGATATGAGGATCGACTTGCAAGAGCGTCAATTTTTCTTCTTCGCCGACGTGGTGGATGGCGGAGAGCAGCATACCGCAGCTCTCAATGCCCATCATAGCTCTCGGCGGGAGATTTGTGATCGCGATCAGCGTCTTGCCGACGAGTTCTTCCGGCTCGTAGAACGCGTGGATGCCGGAGAGGATCGTGCGCGGCGTGCCGGTGCCGTCGTCAAGCGTGAACTTTAAGAGCTTCTTCGATTTCGGCACGGCTTCGCACGCGAGGACCTTCACCGCGCGGAAATCGCTCTTCGAGAAGGTTTCAAAATCGACGAAATCGGCAAAGAGCGGCTCGATTTGAACGTTCGAGAAGTCGGGCTTTTCCGGAGAAATGATCGGCGCGCCTTCGATCGCGGGCGCGGCGGCTGCGTCTTCCTTTTCTCCCGCCTGCGCCGCGTTGTTTTCCTCGTTTTTCGCCGCGCCCTGACTTTTGAGCGTCGGGATCTCTCGGCAGCGGCGGTTATAAGTCTCCAAAAGCGTCCAAAACCCAGTAATTACAAAGGTTTCGGGGTTTTGTGTTTTTACGTAAGTATCCATAAGTCTCCATATATACTGATCAATTTGGTGTATGATTGGTGTAACACCTGTCTTTTCTGCGAATAACGTATCATTGATATCAAAACAGAAGATGTCCGTGAAAAGGAAATCAGTGACGTTTTCATTTAATAGCATAGTCCAACGTCACTGAGTGTATTCTATCATAAAATTGTGAATTTTTCAATAGCGAATTTTACTGCAAAAGCCTTTTTCTCCAAGAAATATAGCGATTCTTTACCTCTTTCACATCATCAATACTATCGGAGCAAATAAACAAATTAAACGATTGGAAAGCATCTAAAATTCTATGCAACATCTTTGTTTTACTCCACCCACGATCAATCTCGAAAAGCTTTATATTGTTTTTTGAGCAAAGATACTTGATCAACTCCTGCTTTTTTGCCTCTGACGGATTTGTTTGTTCACTGATCATAAAGGCGATTCCAAACTCCGGGAAATATGTGTCCAGAGAAATTCCGATTTCATCGTCGGTGTTTAGTTTGATGTTTATCCCCTTCATTTTTGCATAGTACATAAGCAAGAGCTGCGGAAAGAGAGTATCGAACTCTTTTTCGCAGATTGAACAGCCCTTGTGCTTGACAACGTGATTTGCGATCTTGTCGCGCCACGAATGACCGCATTTGCCATGCCACCAGACATAATACATAGATGAGCGGTGATAGTGTTCAGGTAAATCACCGCCATTACGCTCATAGTCCCAATCTTCTACAACAGCGGGGTCTGTAGTAACCAAGTCGTTATATCCCTTGAGAACCACTTTGTTTGAGCATACCGGACACTGCTGTCCGTTCACTCTTGCCTTTATAACGCCCTGCCATTCATATCCGCATTTACGGCATTTCCACCATACATTCTTTGTTGATTTTTCGTTTACTGCTGACGGAAGCAACGGCAGGTTTTTATCCGACCATTCCAAAGCAAGCACAGGAAATCTGCTCTTCAGATCATTATAACCCGAGAGAAGTTCAAGTTCACTGCAATAAGGGCATTGGCTGCCGTTTGACCTCGTGGATATCAACGTATTCCACGAATGATCTTCAGCGCATTTCCACCATACTTTTTTGTTTGCGAATGTAAAAACTCTATCGGGAGTCAACGGTGCGTTTTTTTCGTAATCCCATTCTTTCGCAACATCCGGTCGGGTAGTTTTAAGGTCATTGAATCCGGGGAGAAGCTTCCGATAAGAGCAGTATGGACAACCTGCTCCGTGAACACGATTCTTTATAGACGCCATCCATTCGTGTCCCTGAGAGCACTTCCACCACACCTTTTTGTTTGATCCCGATGTAACTTCTGTCGGCTTTAGCGGATAATTCTTTTCAGACCATTCTTTTGCGATTGCAGGATTTTTAGATTCAAGATCGTTATAACCGGGCTGAACTCTCATTCCTCTGCATATCGGGCAGTTCTCACCGGCTGTTCTGCTTTTTACGCTTGCTTGCCAATAATGTCCGCATTTCCCGTGCCACCAGTATATTTTGTTTGAACCAAAAGAAACATCGTTACAAGTTACAGGCAGGTTTCTTTCAGACCATTCATCAACTAAATGAGGCGAGTGTTGTGCCAGGCTTTTACTCATGAAAAATCCCCCTTTCGCATTCCTAAACTTATTATAGTCCAGTTTTACGAAAAGGGGAAATGTGCGATTTTGGAGTTCACTCGGCTTTTTTAGAGCTTGAAAAATATGAATCCAGCCCTTTGAACTCTTTCTTTTTTAGATCTTTCGTCACGTCGGCATATATGTTCATTGTCGTCGAAATGTCTTTGTGACCGAGCGTGTCTTGAATTACCTTGATATTGATACCCGCTTCGCACATTCTTGTTGTAAATGTGTGGCGAAGAGAATGGCAACTGAAATTCGGAAGAAGGACTTTTGGCTGATCGCTCTTCAGGAACTGATCATCGTTGCAGTCGCGGATTATACGCTTTATTGCTTTGTTAAGGTTGCCGAGGTTTTGAGCTTCTCCAAAACGGTTCACAAAGATAAAATCCGTGTATCCGTCGATGATGACCTTGCAGCTGATACCGAGGATCTCCTGATTTCTTTTTTCTTCGAGAAATGCTTTTTTTACAAAATCGAGCATGGGAATCTGCCTATTACCGGCTTCCGTTTTCGGCGTATTAACGTTGAAATAGCATCTTCCTTTTCCGGATTCATCGCGGTGAGCGTAGTTGACAAGCGTATGATTCACGTCGATGATGCCTTCATCAAGGTCAATATCACACCACCTGAGTCCTGTAACCTCTCCGGCTCTTAAGCCGGTACCGACCATAACTGCAAACACAGGATACCAGTGAGCGTATTCGTGGTTCTTTCTCAGAAATGAAAGGAAAAGAGCCTGCTCATCCTGCGTCAACCCGCGACGCTTTTCGGTTTTGAAGCAATGTGACTTTTTCAACTCTTTGAGAACATTATTCGTGGGATTGTTGCGGATATAATCGTCATCAACCGCCATGTCGAACACCTGATGGAGAATGGTATGGATAGAATCGATTGTCGATGCCTGAAGTCCTTTGTCGTCGGCGAGGTTGTTGTAAAACCTCTTGACGTCAGATTTCTTAATTGACTGTATTCTGTATTTCCCGAATCCCGGACGAACGAACTGATTGTACATATACTTGTAGTTCTCAAAAGTATTGTTTTTCAGTCCTTTTTTCAGTTGCGCCCAAAGATCGAACATTTCGTTGACGGTCGTGTATTTTGCTTCTGTTTTGATACCGTCAACAATATCTCTCTGAATGTCTTCCTCTTTCTGCCGAAGCTCTGCCAAAGACTTTGCATAGAGATAATGACGTTCTCCTTTTTTGTCCTGCCACCGGTAATAATATGTGCCGTTGTCACGTTCACCTTCACCGGGTTTCAGAACAGCACGGGTCTTACTGTCTTTCCTTTTTTGACTCATAATCACGCCTCCTTGATAATTCGTTTTCTTGGCACGAATATCGTACCAAGAAAACGATCATCCTACAATTTTGCGATTTTCCTGATCGCATACTTGACATATCAAATCGAGTACATCTCATCGGTGAACTCGTCGAGCATTCGTCTCTTTATAAGTCTTTTGCTTCCGACCCACAAGACGAACTTACAATGCTTTTCATCAGAGAGTTCTCTTAATTTGTTTTTTCCGATACCGGAATAAGCAGCGGCTTCATCAAGAGTGAGATTGCTTTTCAGCCACAAAGGAACTTCCGGTTTCTTCTTTTTTACCTCTTCCATCCTATTTACTGCTTCGCTGATCATAAACGATATAATCGTAGCCCTGCCCATAACATTTGGTACAGCGTTCTTTTGTTTTTGCAAAAGGGTCAAGTCTTTTGACTACGATCCCAGGCGTAGCCTTATAGTCAGCGAGGCATCTCGGGCAAAGACAACGGATCTCACTTGACCGCTCCGTTTTATAGAACCACAGTCCGAACTCTTTCTTTAATCCGTTGTTTATTCTTTTCCAGGACTCTTCATCGGTAAGTGTACCGACGTAGTCTTCCAGATCGGTTTTGTTGACCGCGCGAATCTGTTCGAGCATAACCATCGACTCACATTTCAGCCCGGTTGTATCGGGAAGAACGATATGAGACGGAAGATACTGCTTTTTGATGACGGATGTGATTGCAGCGACTATGATTGTCGGCGCGTTTACATTGAAATCATCCGATTGAACCACCAGAACGGGACGCCTTCCGCACTGAATCGAACCCGGATTTTCACCGTAGTTGTAATAATAAATGTCTCCGCGATAAATCTTGTTTTCCATTTTCTATATCTCCTATAATCGTTTTCTGAAGCGGTGAAGTATTACCCCTTCACCATATACAAAAATACCCCCCTGTTTTTAAACCCTCTTGCTCAAAATTTTTTTAAGTTTTTCTTTCGCTTGGTCTATGGACTTCTTTATTGCCTGCGGACTTACCTTCGATCCGCCGATTTCTTCATACGTTCTTCCGTCCAACACGTTAAGAAGAAAACGTTCTCTTTGAACCTCTGTGAGAGACTTCAACGCATCTCTCATTTCATCGCTCAACCCTGAATCAGGCGAAATTCCGTGTTCACCGTAAACGAGATATTCTTCCATTAAGTCAATGGAATAAGTGCCTTTCATTCTGTAATCGTGCTTAAGGTTGTTGTTTCTGCTTTCAGTGAAAACTTCTCCTATTGCAGATGAAACAAGAATATACGGGGAAAGAGCCTTGACGCATTCCGGGTACTTGCGAATCAAATCTTCTTCACTAAGATCGGTTGCGATTATATAATCAGCGTCTCCGACCCAATCTGTATAAACGAATTTGTCGTTGCGACAATCAAAGAATTTGCATTCCTTAACAAACTCAGAATAGTCTTTGGTTAATGTTATTTTCATTTTGTGATCTCCTTTGTGTTTTGAATTTTCGGTTTTGTGGTGAAATCAAAAATTCGGAGATCACGGGTATTTGGCTATGTAGCAGTGCCAATAAAAAAACATACGGTACTCCTTTTTTGCATAGAGCACCGTATGAAGGACCACAATGAGCGCAAAAAGGCACCGCATGACGACAAAACAGAATTTAATCTGTTCTATCCTTCATACGGTGCCTGGGAAGTCTAATCAGAACAAAGCCTGATACTCTCAGCCATTAGGCTGACGTGCAACTCAATGCTGCTCCGCTTACGCGCTATGATTTGTTTTATTCAGTTTTTGGGTATTATCGTGTTTTCAGGTAATACCTTTTTCTTATTCCCGCCGCATAAGAGCGGTGGAAATATGCTGTGTTTATAAGGATTGTTCCTTTGCATTTCGGACACTTGAAAGCAAGATGCCCGACAATGTCTTCAAAAAAGTCGATAACGTGGATTTTGCAGTTCGGACAATATACCGGTCTGAACTTCATATCCTTTGTCTCTTGAAAAGACAGATTGAGTTTTCTGATTGTTTCCGGCGTTTTTGGCATCTCAAACTGCGGCTTTACACAAACAAACATCAATAACCACCGCCTTCAAGTCCAACGATGTTCAGATATTCTTCAATAGAACGGTAATTGAGAAGTCTCAGACGCCTCATCCTTATCATAAGCATATTGAATGTGACGCCGAGATCATCTGCCATCTGTTTGAATTTGATTGAATCTTCCGGAAGAATTTGATGGCCGCCGAACACATTGAAGCGTTTTCTTCTTGTTACACGGTACAACGTGTTCTCTACAAGGAAACGCGGCATCAACAGCGCGCAGCCAACTCGTGTTGCTTGACTTTCCGGAACCGACATTTGTTCTTTCAGTTCATCTATTGAGTAAACCCGCTCCGTATCAAAAATCGAGTGGTAGTTCCCAACATCATGTCCCGGAGCTATTTTTTCGTAGATCTTATGTCCGAGTTCATGACTTAGAATATAGCGTCTCGAAATGATGTTGCTCGGATTCTGATAGAATCGGTCTAAAACGATCGTATCTTTTGGAAAGACAATGCTTTCTATCTTTCTGTTGCGTCTGACTTTTAGCGGCTTAATGCCGTTTGCCGTAAAAGCATCCTTATCCGGATCGTCTTCCGCGAAAGCTTCGTATAATAAGGTCTGCTTGAAATACTCGCAAGCCAAACCCTCAATATCTACACAAGCCACTGATTCGGTAGACTGATTCATCATCGCCAAATACTTCAGAACAATCTGTTCTGTCAGCTCGTTAATACGAACCTCTTCAATTTTCTCTTGCATTTTACCCCTTGCCTCATATTCGATTCGGTGCAGATACCCGCCAGTCTTTTCCGTTAAAGAATAACTGGCGTTGTTTGTCGGCAACCAGAATTGTATATCTGATCACCTTGTCCTCGGGCTGGCAAACCTGAATAATACGCTGAATGTTATAACTCCGTTTATTTGAGCACAGAATTTGCTTCGGGATAATGTTTCCGAACTCATCGGGTTCCGTGATAACATTCACGGGAGTATATTCTTTCATCTGCCATCCTCCATAAAATTAAGTTAGTTTCTTGATAACGTGTGTAACTACGCCTTGAATTTGTACTTCCTTGTATTCCTTGACTTTGTAGCGTTTGTTGCTGCTCTCGGGGCAAAGAGCGACAACTTTGCGTTCATTGTCAAAGCGAATACGTTTCAGATTGTTTTCGCCGTTGGTGAGTGCAACGACGAGTTCGCCGGAGTTTGCTGTATTTTGCTTACGGACGACAACATAATCGCCCGCGTCAATACCGGCACGGTCCATTGAATCTCCATACGCTTGAAGGATAAACAACTCTCCAGATCCGAAAATGCTCGTGGGAAGGTCAACGTATTCCTCAACCGTTTCTTCCTCTTGAGTGGGATCGCCGCATACAACCCTGCCGACAATAGGAGTGTTATTGACAGCTTTGTTTATGCGCTCGGATAGATTTGTAACAATATCCTTACCATCGTATCTGATCATTCCGAGTTCGTGCATTCTTGTGAGATAAGTATAAGCCGTCCCTTTAGCGACCCCCACTTCTGCTCCGATTTCTGCGGTTGAAGGGGATCTACCATATTCTCTACGGAACTCATTGGCGAAGGCAATTATGCGCTCCATAATCTCCGGCTTCTTAACTCTCATACAAGTACCTCTCTCATGACATATCAGAACGGTGCGTTCTGGTATAGATTATATCACGAAATTTCGTAATTGCAATAGGCAGAACAAATGTTTTTGTGCCCCGAGGGTCAATTGTCGGTGTTTACCGACAATTCAATTCTGTTCATAATATCTGTCTTGACTTTTGAAATCCGATTATTTACAATTAAGACAACCTATAAAGAGTGCGCGAGGGACAAGCCCTATGACCGCCGACAACCTGCCCGATGAAGGTAAGGTGCCAATGCTTGATCGATGGGTGTGAATATGCTGATAACGCCTGTCGAGACGATGGGCGTTTTTCTTGTCCTCTTTATAGAAAAATAATAATGGAGGACAAAACTATGTTATCCCAAAAAATCAGAAGGAAAAACGACGTAATATCTATCTGCGAGAAAAGCGGTGATATTAAACGAGGCGATTTATTCGTCGGAATACATTTTTCAGATCAAGACGATAATTTTGCTGACTTATTCAACAGTATTATCTGTTGCGGCAAGATTAGTGACGACGAATTGCTGTTCCGCTCTGTCGACGGAAGGTACTATTTCTCAATCAAAGACGGTTGGGGTGAACAAAACGGCGTCTTGTACGGGCTGAAAAGAGGCATCTATTTTGATTTCAACCAGCAGACCATCGAGAATGATGTTATTGCTGAATGCGAGTCGTTCAAAGACACATATCATACTTGGGGTGGAGCTATGCTGTATCATTCAAAGAAAACAACGCTTGATACCATTGTTTCTACGTTGCTGAGAAACAGAAAATGATTGTTTTAACCATTTTCAGTATCCTTTATATTGCCTATCATCTCGGTAAGGATGACGGCAAGTGGGGTCTGCTCATTATAATTGCAGTCATTTTCGGAATAGCGTTACTGATTACGCTCTTCAAATAAGCAGTAGTAATAAGTTCGGCGGTCGCGTTTTGTCGTGACCGCCGAAAGACTTTATTCTCTTGTAATTTCCAAGACTATATGTCCTAACTCTGGATATTGAACAAGTTCAAGAGTAATCGTATTCATATATAGGTCTTTCCACTCGTAAACCGTTGTTTCAGAGTCATCATATTCGTTTGAAATGTATGACTTGTGTTCTCCATACAGGCTGTCATATAGTGCTATTATTTTATTTATTTCAGTTTCTTTTTCGCTCAGTGTTTTTATGTTGTCCAATCCGGATGTTCCCCAGCATATACCTGTTAAAACAGGATTGTCTTTATCGCTGTAAAAAAACCTGAGAAATCCACTTAGCCCAAAATAATAAACCCCATCATAGGTGTCAGAATACTGTTGTAGCGCATCAAATGTACTTGTTGGTTTCCCGAGTTTATTTGCAATTTCATCACGGCTCATTCCTAAAGAATACCCATCAAATACAGACTTGGTTTCATTTTTGCCGCATGAGACCAGCCCGAAAACAAGTATAATCGTAAAAATTATGGCAACAATTCTTTTCATTGAAAATCCTCCGTTTTTTTGCTCTTTCTTTTTCTCAAAACTCGTATTATTGCGAAAATATCTACTACTAAGGCAATGATACCAATTGCTGTTATTACAACCGACAACCAACCTATAATATTAGAGGCAAATAATACTTTTGATGGACTTCCATCAGATGAGATTGAATTGATTATCCTTCCATTATTATTTACCTCGTAGAGTGAATCATCCGTTCTACTTTCGTCGTGAACTCTGATTCCATATAGTTTTCCTTTTTCCAATGAAACGTTTGAATACTTCTTTTCAGAAACAATCTCGTTGGTTAGACTGTTAATTAAACACTGACGATATGTCATCGTACCTGTATCACTTCCATGAAATACAATGGAGTAATTGGAAGCTTTTAGCCAATAAACATATTTGGTGCTTGTGTTTGGGTCAATGAAAAGAACAACGGAATCACTGTTTTCATTATTTAATTCATTGCCAAGTGTCCAAGCGATTAAGTTACCATCTGAATCATAAATATAAATATCAACAGGGCATGCTATAATTGATGCGTTGTAATTATAGTATCCTGTTTCTCGTAATTCACACATTCTAAAAGTCGAGTTTTGAACCGTTTTGTTTTCTCCGGCAACATCTATATAGTAATTCCCCATACCGTGATTTACAGCTGCAATAAGTTGATCCGTCGGCGGATAATTTTTTTCGCCGGGATATCTGTGGTCTTTTATGTAAAAATCCATGTGTCCGAATTTGCCATATCCGGAACCGGCGCCACTTGGCAATAATAAGCCAAACTGATACGGCGAAAATGTATCATAAAGATTATATATATTGTGAATGTTTTCATATCCGTCTTTTACCGGACCGCGTGATGTTTTTATCGAATCGATAGCGCCAAAGGTGTAACAATAGATCTCGTCTTTCTCCTCTTGTGTGGATTGATTATCCAATAGTGAAGCAGCAACAAGATTTACCGCAGCACCGCCTAGGCTATGCCCTGTAAGCAGCACTTTGTAACTACCGGAATCAAGTTTATTATCATTTATGAGTTCATTGAGTTTTTCAGTTATTGCATTATAAAAGTCTTTTACTAAATCATATACCGAATAACCGTTGTAACTCTTTTTAGCGGACGTCATAGCGTCCATATATAGTTCATAGAAATTTGTTGATCCTTGAGCAACAATAATCATTATGTGGGAATCATTTCCCGTATCATCCTGTTCGAGGAATCGAGATCCTATAGTAAAAGCAAGCGATCCTCCATAATTATTTGAATGAATATGATCATCATCAAACCCATACTCATATAAAGCACTCCTTATTCCGCTATCACTTTCACCGTTATATACAGCAAGACTAAGTTCCGCGCAAATAGTTGCAAGGTCGTTATTATATTTATATGGATTTCCGTCAAGGCATTTGTCGAGTTTATTAGGTTTGAAATAAACCTTATTCCAGACTTCCGGTTCGTCTATCGAATGGTATTTAATCTCAATCGTTTTAGCATTATCTAAGACAGATAAGACTCTTTTTTGAACAACCTCGTAGGAAACGCGCTCTGAGTCTTCTTCATATGCTTTATCGCCGATTGAATACGTTGTTCCTTCAAGAGAAATCCATTCAGCATATCTGAAAACAAGATTCATCTCGAGTGTTTTGTCTAAAGAATAATATGAGTTGAGATTGTAACCAAACCCGCTGTTAAATCCGTAATAAATTATACCGTTGTCATATACTGTAAACCCACTCCCCCAGTGAACATTGTGTACGCCCCCGCTTTTGTAAGTAAAGATTTTGCAATAATCCATTTGACCGCCACCAAGCGTAAATAGTTCGGGGGTTCCATCTTTATTCAGGTCATAAAGTGCGAATTTTTCTATATCGTATGTCCACTCGTCTTGATGGTGTTTCTGTTCGACAAATGCTTTGTATGCCGCGACAGCATCGTCAGGATTCGATTCAGTAGCGTTAACCTCCGAGGGAATCCCAAGTTGTTCACGTAAATATGCGATAGCTTCATCACACGTCATCGCCGGGCAACCGTTTTCTGCAACGTAGTTTATCGCATAATCACTGCAATTATAGTTATACATCAATACAGAGGATGTCTTTGATTCTATTGCATCGACAGCACTATTATACTCTGCCTCTGAAATCGAGATCGTTCCGCTTCGGGTGTATTCTTTTATCGTTTCAGGTCCTGTTGTTGGAGAATAGTGTTCATAGTCCGGTTTTCTGATATACTCATAAAGATTTGTTAAAGTTAGCGTGTCTCCAATGGTTTCAAACTCATGATATGAATGCGACCACCAATCGTCGCCGGTAGATTCAAATGCGTAAAGCGTTTTGTCCCCTTCGAGTTGATAGAGATAATAGTAAAACCCTCCACCAACTAAACTATCCCAATATTCAATGAAATACAATGATTTCACTTGATCATTCTCAAAGGTGACAATGTTTAAGCTTGCGGATTGATAGCCGCTGAACTCGTTTGCCATTATGTATATCATTTCCGGTGTTTCATCGCCGTATATATCACAAAACACTACCGGATGGGAGGCGTTTTCTTTCGTAAGCTCTTTGTTTCCGAAATAATCTCTTTGGCAAGTGTAACTATCAATTTTCTGCTTGCTTTCTATCAGTAAATCAAGATATGCGGAATAAGCCTGCGTATAACTTTTTTCTGTATTTTCGGAGGTATCGTAGGACTTGTTTTCTGATATAGCGGATACGTTAAATGATTCAACAGCGTTGACCTGATATACAGCACCTGCAGCACCACCTGAAATCATTCCAATTGCAACAAGCCCTGCTACAACTTTTGTTGCAATTGTTTTCCCGAGGCTTTTTAATGAATACTTTGCGGCTATTTTGGTCGTTTCCGAGACAATAGTCTTTGTGACTGTTGTACCGGCATTAACAGCGGTATTTACGACAGCGCCGGCGGTTTGACCGGTAATGCTTGGCAATAAAGAGGCAGCCGCCGATTCTGAAATAGAAGCATTCTTAACTTGCTCGACAAACAGCTTTGCAAATGGAAGAAGAGGGATGCCGACAATACCGTAAAACTTTGTTCCTGTTTTACGCTCTTGTTCTTCGATTTCAGTTTTAATTGCTTTGCGAGCGAGAAACAGCCTTGATTTAACGGTGTTTTCACTGCAATCCATAATTTTGGCGATCTCTTCGACGGAGAATTGATCGAAGTAAAACAGCATAATCGTTTGGCGTTGTACATCGCTGAGATCGTCGATGATTCTGCCGAGCCGCGCCTTCAGATCCGCCTGCTCCGCATATACCTCCGGCAGCATAATATCCGATTCGATTTGGATAGGCTCGGTATCCTCGTCATCTTCGGTAAAATCAATGGAGATATTTTCTTTGCGTTGCCTTAAAAGGCTGTAACACTGATTGAGAGTAATTCTCTGAATCCATGTATTGAATGCGGTTACGTCTTCGAGTTTAGTTATGTTCTGCCACGCATTTATAAAAGTCTGTTGCAAAACATCCTCTGCATCCGCATCGTTTTTCAACGTAGTTCGGGCAAGAGCATAGACCTTCTGATAATAACGCTTATATAATTCCTCAAAACTCTT
>CAMKAU010000016.1 GCA_946410595.1 uncultured Clostridia bacterium | reverse complement strand
TGCCTTGGGGGATTCGAACCCTCGACCTACTGCTTAGAAGGCAGTTGCTCTATCCAACTGAGCTAAAGGCACACAAACGGCACGTCGAATATTATAGCATCCCGTTTGGCGTTTGTCAAGACCGCAAAAAAGATTTTATGCGGGGGCCGTCCGCTTTTCTCTTCCGGCGGGCGGGCCCCCGTGTTTTCAGTCTTTTAAGGAAACGGTTTTTGTGAGAGCCAGCGTCTCGGCGTGGATCCTGCCGTTCGACGCGAGGACGTTCTGCTTGGAGAAAAAGTCGAGGGGCTCTCCCTGCCAGTTCGTGACGCGGCCGCCCGCCTCCTCGACGAGAAGGACCCCCGCGGAAAAATCCCACGGGCTGAGGCCCGCCTCGAGGAAGGCGTCCGTTCTGCCGTCCGCGACGTAGCAGAGATCAAGCGCGGAGGAGCCGCTGCGCCGGATATCCAGCGTGCGGGTAAAGACCTCCGAGATCAGCTCCATATTCGCCCCGGCGTTATCCTTGCGGTAGGGGGAGGTGCCGACGGTAACGAGACTGTCGCGCAGCGTCTTTGCGCCTGTGACGCGGATGGGGGCGCCGTTTTTCGTCGCGCCTTTTCCCCGCTCCGCCGCGAACAGCTCGTCGGTGAAAGGGTTGTAGACCGCGCCGAGGACCGGGCGCCGGTCCTCGACGTAGCCGAGGGAGATGCAGCTGTGCCCGAGGCGGCGGATCAGATTGGTGGTGCCGTCCACCGGGTCGAGGACGAAGGTGGGGACCGATCCGTCCGGCCGGTCCTCCGACTCCTCCGCGAGGATCGCGCAGGCGGGATAATCGGCGCGGAGCCGCCCGATCACCAGCCGCTGAACGGCGAGATCCGTTGCGGTTACGAAATCGGCGTAGCCCTTTTCGGTCACCGCTTCGCGCCCGTTTTCAAAGAAGAGCCTGCCCGCCTCCCGAAGGAGCGCGCAAAGCGCGGAAAGTTCCGGTCTCATCGCTTACCTGACGACGAGATTGACGATCTTGCCGGGAACGACGATCTCTTTGACAAGCGTCTTTCCCTCCAGCGCGGCGGCGATCTTCTCCTCCGCTTTGGCGGCGGCGAGGAGGGCGTCCTTGTCCGCGTCCGCGGGAACGGTGATCGTGCCGCGGAGCTTGCCGTTGATCTGGACGGCGAGCTCGACTGTGGCGTCTTTCGTCTTTTCCTCGTCGTATTCCGGCCAGGGGGCGAGGGAGAGCAGCCCTTTGCCGCCGACCGTTTCGTAGAGCTCCTCGCAGAGATGCGGCGCGAAGGGGCAGAGCAGCTTGATCAGCGTGATAAACTCATCCCGCGTCAGACTGCCGGCCTCGGCGATCCCGTTGACAAGCGTCATCAGCGCGGCGATCGCGGTATTGAACTTCAGTTCCTCGATATCGGCGGTGACCTTTTTGACGGTCTTATGGAAGGCGGCCTCCAGCCGCGGCGTGCTGCCCGTTCCTTTGACAAGGTCGGTCATGGCGGCGACCCGGTCAAGGAAGCGCTTGGCGCCCTTGACGGCGCTGTCCGACCACGGGGCGGCCATTCCGTAATCGCCCATAAAGCAGACGTAGGTGCGGAGGGTATCGGCGCCGTAGGCGCGGACGACGTCGAGCGGATCTACGACGTTGCCCTTCGATTTGGACATTTTTTCGCCGTTCGGTCCGAGGACGAGCCCGACCGCCGTGCGTTTCTGATACGGCTCGCGGCAGGGGACCTCGCCGAGGTCGTAGAGGAAGCGGTACCAGAAGCGCGAGTAGATCATGTGGCGGGTCACGTGCTCCATCCCGCCGTTGTACCAGTCGACCGGCATCCAGTACTTCAGCGCGTCCATCCCGGCGAAGGCGCTTTCGTTCTTCGGGTCGCAGTAGCGCAGGAAGTACCAGGAGCTGCCCGCCCACTGGGGCATGGTATCGGTCTCGCGGCGGGCGTCTCCCCCGCACTTCGGGCATTTGCACTTGACAAAGCTCTCCACCTTGGCAAGCGGGCTCTCGCCGCCCTCGCCGGGCTCGAAGTTTTCCACGTCCGGCAGGCGGAGCGGCAGCTCGTCGTAGGGGACGGGGACCATCCCGCAATGCGGGCAATGTACGATCGGGATCGGCTCGCCCCAGTAGCGCTGGCGGTTGAACGCCCAGTCCTTCATCTTATACTGGACCGCCGCCTCGCCGACGCCGCGGGCGGCGAGCGCCTCGATCGCCGCGCGGATGGAATCCTTTTTGTTATCGTAGGCGTTGAGGAAGTCCGAGTTGACCATCGGGCCCTCTCCGGTGTACGCCTCTTTGGAAATATCGCCGCCGCGGATGACCTCGACGATATCGATGCCGAACTTTTTTGCGAAGGCGTAGTCGCGCTCGTCGTGCGCGGGGACCGCCATGATGGCGCCCGTGCCGTAGCCCATCATCACGTAGTCGGCGATATAAACCGGGATCTCCTTGCCGCTGAGGGGATTGATCGCGGTGATCCCCTCGATCTTCACGCCGGTCTTTTCCTTGACAAGCTGGGTGCGCTCGAACTCCGTCTTTTTCGCGCAGATCTCGCGGTACGCCTCGATCTCGGGCATATTCGAGATCCTGCCGCGCAGGCGGTCGATGACCGGGTGCTCGGGCGCGATGACCATAAAGGTCACGCCGAACATGGTGTCGGGTCTCGTGGTGTAGATCTTCAGTTTTTCGTCCGTTCCCTTGACGGCAAAGTCGGCGTAGGCGCCGGTGGAACGGCCGATCCAGTTGACCTGCTGCTGCTTGATATTCGGGAGGTAGTCCACCTCGTCGAGCCCGGAGAGGAGCTTATCCGCGTACTCGGTGATCCGGAGATACCAGACCTCCTTGGACTTCTGCACGACCTCCGAGCCGCAGACGTCGCAATGCCCGCCCTGGCTGTCCTCGTTTGAGAGGACGACCTTGCAGGAGGGGCAGTAGTTGACGAGCGTGCGGTCCCGGAAGACCAGTCCGTGCTCGAACATCTTCAGAAAGATCCACTGCGTCCACTTGTAGTAATCGGGGTCGGTCGTATCCACGACGCGCGACCAGTCGAAGGAATAGCCGACGCTCTTGAGCTGCCGGGTAAAGTTCTCGATGTTGCGGTCGGTGACGATACGCGGGTGGGTCTTCGTCTTGATCGCGTAGTTTTCGGTATTCAGGCCGAAGGCGTCGAAGCCGATCGGGAAAAGGACGTTATACCCCTGCATCCGGCGCTTGCGCGACACGACCTCCAGACTGATATACGCCTTGATGTGCCCGACGTGGAGCCCCGCGCCGCTCGGGTAGGGGAACTCGACCAGGCCGTAGAACTTCGGCTTGCTGCGGTCCTCGCTCGCCTCAAAGGCGCGCGCCGCCTCCCAGCGGTCCTGCCACTTCTTTTCGATCTCTTGCGGTTCGTATTTCATATTCTCTCACCTTTCCTCTTCTGTCTCTTTTACAAGGAGAGCGTCGAGCGGGACGGTCTCGCAATCGCTCCAGAGTTTTTCCAGATTGTAAAACTCTCTTCCCTCCCGGGAGAAGATATGCACCGCCACGGTCCCGTAATCCATCAAAACCCACTCGCCGCTCCCGCGCCCCTCGATATGGCCGACGGGGACGCCGCACTCCTCCAGCTTGTCCTCGACCTCGCCGGCGAGCGCGAGGATCTGCGTGCGGGAGGTCGCCGTCGCGAAGATATAATAATCCGCGAGGGTGGTCTTTTGTTCCACGTGAAGGAGCTTTAAGTCCTTTGCCCGCTTGAAATCAAGCGTGCGAATGATCTTTTCCGCGATCGCGCGGGCGTCTCCCCGGTCGATCGTTTCCTTTTTTTCTTCCGTCATAGCGATCCTTTCTCAGTTCGGGATGATATAGATCTCGTCCGTCTTGTCGCCGCTGACGATCTCGACGGGGAGTCCGGTCTGGTAATAGATATGCACCGCCTCCTCGTTTTCCGGATCGACCAGCATCCGGCCGGTATCGAAGAGATCGTCCGTGATATCGCGGTTATAGACGTTGAGCAACCGGTTGACGACCGTCAACGTTACCTCGCGGTTAACAGATACCACCCATTTTATGGGGGATATCTTGACTCCATCCGCGTAGATCGTAGACATGCGCAGAGAGGAGAGATCCACTTCCATCATCAGGGGGATATAGTAGCCCATCTCCGCGCCGGTCAGGTTGGTATCCATATTCCGCAGAACGCTCGTCCCCACGTTGACCGCGGCGGAAACGTTGCTCTTAAAGGTCTCCTTCACGCGGGTAAGGAGCGCGGAGAAGAACATCTTCTGCGCGTCGGTGCGGCCTTTGTCCGCCAGCGCGTAGCCGGCGCGGTAGCGCACGAACTGCTCGGCTTTCTCTCCGTCGAGGAGCTGATAACCCGCCTTGAGGTGGATATAGAGATCCTGCCACGGATCGTCGTAGTCGTAATCGAAGGGCACGTTGATATACACGCCGCCGACGGCGTCCACGACTTCGCGGAACACGGCGAGATCAACGAGCGCGTAGTAGTCGATCTGGATGCTGAACGCCTGTTCAAATACTTTTTCGACCTCTTTCATCGCTTTTTCCGACGAGCCGGTCTTGTTGTAGAAGTGACTGTAGACCGTGTTGATCCGTTCCTTGATCCCGTCGTAGCGGATCCAGGTATCGCGCATGACCTGCACGATGTTGATCTGCTTCGTCTCGCTGTTAAAGTTGACGATCATGATCACGTCGGTATTCATGGCGTACCGGTCGGTCCCCAGAACGAGGAAGTTGACGATGCTCGTGTTGCGGACGTACCCGTCGTCGTTCGGCTTCTCCCCGTCCGTTTCCGGCGCGCCGGACTCATCGGAGACCGGCGCGGGAATACCGGAGGTAACCGGAGCGAAGGGAACGCCGGTATCGACCGTGGGGCGGTAATAGCTTTTGTAGAGAAAAAGGCTTGCCGCGGCGGCCGCGATGAAGAGAAGAAAGAGGATCCCGGCGATCAGAAGATACCGCGGCTTTTCTTCGGTCACGGTGCGGCGGGCGGGTTCTTCCCACCCCGCTTCTCCGGGCGCGGCGGCCGGCCCGGACACGCCGAACAGCTCGCCGCCGTTTTCGGTTTTGTTTTCGTTATTTCTCAGATCCATGCGTAATTGTTTTCCTCTCGTTCTTTCTCTCCGCCAGGTCGCGGAGCAGTGCGTTTCTCGTTTCGACGGTGATCAGCGCCAGCGGGCGTTTCTCCGCCAGGATCTCCCGGATCATCACATCAAAGGAGCGGAGCATGACCTGATCGAGCGCCGCGAGACGCTTTGCTTCGGTATCCGCCTTGCGGATCTTTTTCTCGTAATATGTCCGCAGCTTCACGCAGCCGGGGAAGGTGCGGGTATCCTCGATCCAGTCCGCAAGGTAAAGGAGCTTGTCGCAGAGCATCATCCGTGGGTGCCCCGCCGTGTGGCGGGCGACCGCCTGAAGGAGCGCGGGATCCGCGTAAAGCGGGAACTCCTCCGGGATGAGAAGGGACGCCGTCAGACTGTGGAAGAGCTTGGGGCTCTCGAGGCAGTCCCGCGGAACGGAAACGCCGAAGCGGCGGCAGAGGAGGATCTGCTCCTCCGCGGGCAGCTCTTTCGTCAGATCGTGCAGCAGCGCCGCCGCGCGCAGCAGCGCCGTTTTCTCCGGCGCGTAAACGGCGGCGAGCTCCGCCGCTTTTTTCTCCACTCCGAGGGTGTGACGGTACCGCTTTTCGCTCATCCGGTCCCGCACCGCTTCCCGCAGGAGAGAGAGTCCCTCCTCGCCATAAGGATCGGCGGGGATCCGCTCTTTTTGCTCTTGTTCTTTCATTTTCCGTTCAGTTCGATCTTTTTGTGCTTTTCGGACGGGCGGTACAGAACCGCCTTTCTGCCGATCGCCTGGACCGGCGCCGCGCCGGTCTTAGCGGCGATCTCCTCCAGCGCTTCGGCGGCGGTCAGGCCGCTTGTTTCAAGGACGGTGATCTTGACCAGCTCCCGCGCCTCCAGGGCGTTCGAGATCTGGCGGACCGTTTCCTCCGTAACGCCGCCCTTGCCGATCTGGAAGACGGGATCGACCGTCTGCGCGAGGGAACGGAGGTAGGCGCGCTGTTTTGCCGTCAGGTTCATCATATCGGTTCCTTTCCGTTCGGGTCTTTTTGCGTGAGGCGGGCGTAAAAGGCGGAAACGAAGGCGCGGGCCGCCCTGCCCCGGTGGCTGACGCGGTCCTTCTCCGCCGGCGCCGCCTCGCCGAAGGTCTTGCCGAGATCGTCGGAGAAGAAAAGCGGGTCGTACCCGAATCCCCCTTTTCCCCGGTATTCCCGGAGGATCCGCCCCTCGCAGGAAGCGGAAACGGTAAAACTATCCCCGTCCGGGAAGACGCAGGCGACGGCACAGACGTACCGCGCCGCGCGGTTTTCTTTCCCCTCCAGCTCGGAGAGGAGTTTTTCGTTGTTTGCCGCGTCCCCCTTGCCGGAGTAGCGGGCGGAATAGACGCCGGGGGCGCCGCCGAGCGCGTCGACAGCGAGGCCGCTGTCGTCCGCGATGGCGATATACCCGCGGGAGGAAAGCGCTCTCGCTTTGATCAGGGCGTTTTCCTCAAAGGTCGCGCCGTTTTCCTCGATCTCGCCGGAAAATCCGACGTCCGCGGACGTGAGCAGCCGGATCGGCGGGAGCGACGGATGCGCCGCCGCGTAATCGGCGAAGATCTCCCGGAACTCCCGGGCTTTATTCCGGTTTCCCGTTACAAGCAGGATCGTGATCCCGTCCATATCAGTCAAAGAGCGCGGAGATAAACTCCTCCGCGACGAACGGCCGCATATCGTCCGCCTTTTCGCCGACGCCGATAAACTTGACGGGGATGCCGAGCTCCCGGGCGATCGAGAAGATCATCCCGCCCTTGGCGGTCCCGTCGAGCTTGGTCAGCACCAGCCCCGTCACGCCGGCGGCGGAGGCAAACTCCTTCGCCTGCGAGAGGGCGTTCTGCCCGGTCGTGGCGTCGAGGACGAGCAGCGTCTCCCGGTCCGCGTCCGGCAGCTCGCGCGTGAGGACACGGTCGATCTTGGAGAGTTCGTCCATCAGGTTCTTTTTGTTCTGGAGCCGTCCGGCGGTATCCACGATCAGGAGATCCGCCTTCCGGCTTTTGGCGGCGGCCGCCGCGTCGTACACGACGGCGGCGGGGTCGGAACCGCTTTTCTGGGCGATCATCTCCGCGCCGGCGCGGTCGCACCAGACGGAGAGCTGCTCGATCGCCGCCGCGCGGAAGGTATCCGCCGCCGCGACGACGACGTGTTTTCCCTCCCCGACGTAATGGGTGGCGATCTTGCCGATGGTCGTCGTTTTGCCGACGCCGTTGACGCCGATCACGAGGATCGCGGAGGGGACGGTAGAGAGGCGCATCTCCTCCCCTTCCCCGACAAGGGAACGGAGGATTTCCTTGAGCGCCGCCTTGACGTCCTCCGGCTCCTTCAGCCGTCCGTCCTTCACCCGCTCGCGCAGCTCGTCGAGGATATATTCGGTCGTGCCGACCCCGACGTCCGCCGAGATCAGCGTTTCCTCCAGCTCGTCAAAGAGATCCTCGTCGATCCGGACGAAGCTCTTGAAAAGATTGTCGATCTGCCCGAGAAACGCGCTTTTCGTTTTGGCAAGACCCGCTTTCAGTTTTTCAAAAAACGCCATCGCCTAATTCCCTGCTCCTTGTGTCAAAGTCCGAAACGTTCAGGGCGATCACGCGGGATACGCCCTGCTCCGGCATCGTTACGCCGTACATCCGGTCCGCCACCTCCATCGTGCCGCGGCGGTGGGTGATCAGGATGAACTGCGTATCGCCGGAAAACTTCTTGATGTATTCGGCAAAACGGGCCACGTTGACCTCGTCCAGCGCCGACTCGATCTCGTCGAGGATGCAGAAGGGCGAGGGGTTGACCTTGAGAACGGCGAAGAAGAGCGCGATCGCGACGAACGCCTGCTCGCCGCCCGAAAGCAGCGAAAGACTCTTGACGATCTTGCCGGGAGGCGCCGCCTTGATATCGATCCCGCAGCCGAGCAGATCGTCCGGGTCGGTGAGCAGAAGCTCCGCCCGACCGCCGCCGAACAGCTCGGAGAAGGTCTCCCCGAAGTAGCCGTTGACCTGCTCGAAGGTGTCGAGGAACCGCCGTTTCATCTCCCCTTCCACCGAGGAGATAAAGTCGGTCAGCTTGGCGCGCGCTTCGGTCAGATCGGCGTACTGCCCGGAGATCTCGTCGTACCGGGTCTTGACCTCGGCGAACTCCTCGATCGCGCCGACGTTGACGTTGCCGAGCGCCTTGATCTGTCCGCGCAGTTTTTTCTGGAGCTGGAGGGTCTCCTCCCTCTCCTCCGCCTTGAGCGGAGGATAGCCGAGCTCCGCCGCGGTGGAATAGGTCAGCTGGTATTCCTCCGCCAACTGCTCGGTCATGCGCTCCCGGCGTTCCGCCAGCCGCTTGACCTGTTCCTCGTTTTTCGTATGGCTGCGGAAGAAGGTCTCCTTTTCCGCCGTCTTCTCGCGGATCCGGCGGTAAAGGTCGTTCTGCTTTTTCTCCGACTCGCTGCCGTCGCTTTCCAGCGCGCTGCGACGCTCGAAAAGCTCCGCCCGCAGGGCGAGGACGCTTTCTCTGTTTTCCTTGTTGCGCCGGCGGCCGTCCTCGAGGTCGGCGAGCGTTTTTTCGTACTGCCGGCCGAGGGCTTCGCTCTCGGAGAACTCGCGGCCGAGCCCGGCGATCCGCTCTTCTGCCGCGCGGATCGCCTCGCGGGCGTTTTCCGCGTCTCGGCGCTTCTCCGCGAGGGAGACGAGCGTCTCGCTTTCCTTTTTACGCAGAAGTTCCTTTTCTTCCTGCTCTTCGCTCACGGCGGCGAACCGCTCGGCGCGCCGCGCCTCGATCGCTTCGATCCGCTTTCGGAGCTGCGCGTGCTTTTCCTTCAGCTCCGCCGTTTCCGCCGCCGCGTCCCGCTGCTGGGCGCGGATCCGGTCGAGATCCTCGCGGAAGCGGGCGGCCGCGGCTGAGGCGCTCTCCGCCTTGGCTTTCGCCGCTTCAACGGCGCTTTTTTCCGCGCCGGCCAGCGCCAGCAGCATCTCTCTGTCCTCGCGCAGACGGCGGGCGGTCGCTTCCGCCTCCGTCAGCCGGGCGGAAAGCTCCTCGCGCTCCCTGACGAGCGCTTCGTATTCGGCGTTCGCCGCGGCGGCCTCCGCCTTCAGCGCTTCGATCCGGGCGGCGCGGGTGAGCATCCCGCTCTCCGAGCGGACCGAGCCGCCGGTAAAGCTCCCGCCGGGGTTGATGACCTGCCCGTCGAGGGTAACCGCCTTGATCCGGTAGAAAACGGACGAGGCCGCCGCCGTGGCGGCGTCCAGGTCGGAAAAGATCAGCGTCCTGCCGAGATAGCGGGAAATGATGTCCGAAAAGCGTTTGTCGCAGGAAACGAGCGTGTCGGCGTATCCGATACAGCCCGGCTCGCCGGACGCCTTTTTCAGTTCGGCGGTGTCGTCCTGCGGGGAAACGGAGCTGACGGGACAGAAGGTCGCCCGGCCTCCGTTGTTCTTTTTCAGATGGCGGATCGCCGCCTTGGCGGTCTCCTCGGTATCGACCGCGATATTCTGCAGATTGGCCGCCAGCGCCGTTTCGATCGCGGTCGCGTGCTCCGGCTTGACGGTGATCAGCTTGCTGAGGGGCCCGTAGATCTTCCCGGCGCCGGGGATCCGGCCCTCCGACCAGTCGCGCATCACGGCGCGGACCGCGTTGCTGTACCCCTCGAAGTGTTCCTCCATCCGCGCGAGCGCTTCGGCGCGTTCGGTCTGCGCGTCGCGGCGCGCGAGAACGGCGGCGGCGCGGTCCGCCAGTTCCTCCGCCTTTTTCTCGCGGGCGGCGCGTTCCGTCTCGAGACTTTCCAGCCGCCCGGCCGCCTCGGCCGCTTTGCTCTCGTAGGCGTTGACCGTCTCCTGCGCGGCGGCGGCCTCCGCCAGATATTTTTCTTTTTCTTCTTCCTGCTCGCGGATCCCGGCGCTCGCCTTTTCCTCGGTATCGGAATCGGTCCGCAGCCCGCCCTCGAGCACCCCGAGCCGGACGGCGAAGGCGGCTGCCTGCGCTTCCAGTTCGTTCTTTTCCCGCAGCGCCTCGGCGTTCTCCTCGTTGCCGGCGGCGATCCGTTCGTCCGCCGCCCGCTGCTTTTCGGCGAGCAGCGCGTAGGCGTTCTCCAGTTCGACGATCTCCGCGTCGGACGCTTCCGCTTTCCCGCGAAGGGCGGCCAGCTCCTCCTCCGCCGCGCTGCGGCGGCGGGTCGTCTCCGCGCGGGAGGCCTCCGCCAGCGCGATCAGGGAACGGGTATGCTCCGTTTCGCTCTCCGAGACCTTGTACGCCGCATCAAGCTCCCCGATCAGGCGGTCCTTTTCCCGGATCTCCTCGAGCAGCTTTTCCGATTCGAGCTTTGTTTTCTGCGTATCCTCAAAGAGCTTTTCGTACTGCCTTTCCAGACTTTTGACGGTGTCCTCCGCCATCTCCAGTTCGTGGCGGGACATCAGAAGGGCGGTTTCCGCCTTCTTTTCTTCCTCGTCCATATTGGCTGTGTCAAAAAGCCAGAGGGAAACGTCCGCGCGTTTTTTCTGTTCGTAAAGATCCAGATAACGCCGCGCCTTTTCCGCGTCCCGCTCCAGCGGCCCGACCCGCCCGGAGAGCTCGGCGATGATATCGGAGAGGCGGAGCATATTCGCCTCGGTCTCCGCCAGCTTGCGCTCGCTTTCCGTTTTGCGGTAGCGGTACTTGGAGATCCCGGCCGCCTCCTCGAAGATGTTGCGGCGGTCTTCGCTTTTTTTGGAAAGGATCTCCGCTATTTTCCCCTGTCCGATGATGGAATATCCGTCCCGGCCGATCCCGGTGTTCATAAAAAGCTCGTGGATGTCCCGCAGACGGACCTGCTTTTTGTTGAGGAAATACTCGCTGTCGCCGGTGCGGTAGTACCGGCGGGTGACGGAGATCTCGTCGTAGGGACTGTCGACCCGGTGCTCCGCGTCGGTATTGTCGAAGGTCACGGTGACCTCCGCAAAACCCATCGGACGGCGGCTGTCCGCCCCGCCGAAGATCACGTCCTCCATTTTGCTGCCGCGGATGCTCTTGGTGGACATTTCCCCGAGGACCCAGCGCATCGCGTCGGAGAGATTCGATTTTCCGCTTCCGTTCGGCCCGATCACGACCGTGGCGCCCCGCTCAAAGTTGAGGACCGTCCGGTTCGGGAAGGACTTGAAGCCGTGAAGTTCAAGCGATTTGAGATACAAGGAACCAACCTCCGTCGTACATTTCGATCAAATGATCTTAACTTTTATATTATACTCTTTCAGAAACGGATTTTCAATAACTTTGACGTTTTTTGAATTGTAAATTCTTTTTATGGCGAAAAGGTTTTCCCGGTGACGGCCGATCATCCGGGAGAGCGCGCCGCGCGGGACCTCGATCTCCAGATCCCGCCCCGCCGGGGCGAGAGGATCGAGCGCCTCCCGCGCCCGCCGGAGAAAGAGGCGGGACATGGCGCGCTCGCCGAGGGCGGGATCGTTCGGACCCGCGACGGCGGCGCGCAGCCCCTCCCCCTCGCAAAGCCCCACACGGATGACTGGGATCCCCGCCCGGTCGAAAACGTCGAGGACGGAGGCGGTCCGTTCGATCGCCTCTTCTATGGTAAGCGGCCGGTAGCGGCCGCTTGCGGTATCGGCGGCGAGCGCCGTTCCGGGAAAGACGACGGTCGGATAGACCCGGGCGGCGGACGCGCCCGCCGAGGAGAGAAAACGGGCGGTGGCAAGCTCGCTTGCGGGATCGGCGGCGGGAAGGCCGATCATCATCTGCCCGACGAGGGAAAACCCCGCCTCGCGCACGAGCCGGCAGGCGCGTTCGGTATCGGCAAAGGTATGCCCCCGCCGGCAGGCGGCGAGAACCCGGTCGGAAACGCTCTGCACGCCGATCTCGACCGTGGAAAAGCCGTAATCCTTCAGGACCGAAAGCACCTCCGGATCGATCCCGTCCGGCCGGGTCGAGCAGCGGAGGGCGGATACGGCGCCGCTTTGGAAATACTCCCGCCCGAGCCGGCAGAGCGCGAGCATCCGTTCGCGCTCGATGCAGGTAAAGGACCCGCCGAAAAAGGCGATCTCCCGCTCGGTATCGGGGGAGAGAGAGGAAAGGATCCTCCCGATCTCCTCCCGCGCCTTCTCGAGCGAGAGATCGCCGTGGCCGGAGATCGCCCTCTGGTCGCAGAACACGCAGGCGTGCGGGCAACCGAGATGCGGGACGAACACCGGGATATTGCAATGCTTTTTCATCAGGACTCGCTCTCCCCGAAGAGGGAAAGCGCCTCCTTCGCCGCGTACTGTTCCGCTTCGCGGCGGCTCCTGCCTTTTCCCTTGCCGATCACGCTGCCGTTGAGGCGGGCTTCCACCTCAAAGATCTTTTCGTGGTCGGGGCCGCGCTCGGATACCGTGACGTACTCGAGCTTCTCCCCCTCCACACTCTGCACGATCTGCTGCAGGGCGGTCTTGCAGTCGCCGATGACGGAGCCGGTCTCCAGCTCGTCCAGACGGGAGCGAAGAAAGGGCAGAACGAAATCCCGCGCGAGCGCGAGCGGATCCTCCGTTTTGTCCGCGGAATCAAGATAGAGCGCGGCGAGAAGGGCTTCAAAAGCGTCGGCGAGGATGGAGCGGCGCTCGCGGCCGTTCCCGTTCTCCTCCCCGTGCCCGAGCCAGAGATAGCGGCCGAGCTCCAGTTTTTTCGCGTATTCGCAGAGCGCGTCCTCGCAGACGGCGGCGGAACGCAGACGGGTCAGCGTTCCCTCCGGCCGGTCGGGATAAGCGCGGAAGAGATACTCGCCGGAGATCAGCTGCAAAACCGAGTCGCCGAGGAACTCCAGCCGTTCGTTGCAGGTGATATGCCGCGCGTCGCCGCTCGTTTTTTCGTTGGAATAGGAGGAATGGGTGAGCGCGAGGCGCAGAAGATCCCGGTCGGCAAAGCGGTAGCCGATCCGGCTTTCCAGTTTTTCAAGAGGTTCGAGGTTTCCCATACCGACTCCTTACTGTTTTTCCCCGACGGGCGCGGGACGGGCGGCGACCCGCGCCATCTCCGGGATCACGCCCGAGGAGACGATGCCGATCGCCTGACGGACGGCGCTGAAGATCGCCCGCGCGTCCGACGAGCCGTGCGCCTTGATGACCGGCATCGAGATCCCGATCAGCGGCGCGCCGCCGTACTCCGAGGCGGAGAACTCCTTTTTCAGGGCTTTGAGTTTCGGCTTGAGGACCGCGGCGGAGAGACGGGCGGCCAGATCCGCCGTCATCGTATCGCTGAGCTTGGAGAAAAGGAAGGAGCCGAGCCCCTCGGTCAGCTTGAGGACGGCGTTGCCGGTAAACCCGTCGGTCACGACCACGTCGCAGACGCCGAAGGGAAGGTCTCTCGCCTCCACGTTTCCGATAAAGTCGATCCCCTCTCCCTCCGAGAGAAGGCGGTACGCTTCCTGCAAGTCCGCCCCGCCTTTGGTCTTTTCCGCGCCGTTGTTGAGCAGACCGACGCGGGGGGAGCGTTTCCCGAGGATCTTTTCCGCGTAGACGCTGCCGAGCCCGGCGAGCTGAAGGTAGTCGGAGGGGACAAGCTCAAGGTTGGCGCCGCTGTCAAGCAGCAAAAGCGGCGAGGAAAAGGGCAGCACGGCGCCGATCGCGGCGCGGCGGAGGCCCTTGATCTTGCGGACGATCAGCGTGGCGCCGGCGACGAGCGCGCCGGTATTCCCGGCGGAAATGAAGGCGTCCCCCTCTCCGCGGGAGAGCATCTCCAGCCCGATCGCCATCGAGGAATCCTTTTTCTCGCGCACGACGGACAGGGCGGGATCCTCCATTGAGATCACGGAGGGCGCGTCGCAGATCTCCAGTCCGGAGAGGTCGATCTCCGCCTCGGCGGCGACCGTTTCGATCACCGCGCGATCGCCGATCACGGCGATCGCGGGCGAAAAGGCGCGCGCGGCGTCCGCCGCGCCGCGGAGCAGCGCCTCGGGCGCGTTGTCTCCGCTCATCACGTCGATCAAAATCTTCATAATCCCTCCGTGGCGGACGCCGGACGGGAAAGCCCCGCGGCGATCTCCGCGATCCGATCCAGGGCGCGGGCGGCAAGCGCCTCGTTTTTGGCGCGTTTGCCCCCCTTGACACGGTTTTTAAGCGGCGTCATGATTCCGAAATTGACGTTCATGGGGTCGAAGCGGCCGTTCCCCCCGAGGGAAACGTAGTGTCCGAGAGCGCCGATCGCCGTTTCGGCGGTAAAGTCGGGCGCGCGCTCCCCCGAAAAGGAGAAAGCGGCGTCGAGCCCGGCGACAAGACCGCTCGCGGCGGATTCGACGTACCCCTCCACGCCGGTCATCTGTCCGGCAAACCAGAGGGGGGCGCCGCTTTTCATCCGGTAGCGGCAATCGAGCAGTCCGGGGGAATTGAGATAGGTATTGCGGTGCATCACGCCGAAGCGGAAAAACTCGGCGTTCTCCAGCCCCGGGATCATCCGGAAGACGCGTTTCTGCTCCGGGATCGCCAGATGGGTCTGGAAGCCGACGATATTGTAGCGCAGGCCGTCCCGGTCGTCCCGCCGGAGCTGGACGACGGCGTAGGGCTCCTTTCCGGTGCGCGGATCGGGCAGGCCGACCGGCTTCATCGGGCCGAAGCGGAGGGTGTCCTCCCCTCTCGCCGCCATGACCTCGGCGGGCATACAGCCCTCGAAGACCTTGAGATCCCCCTGCGCTTCCCGGTCGAAGCCGTGCAGCTCCGCCGTCCGCGCCCCGCAAAGCTCCCGCCGGAAGGCGAGATACTCCTCGCGGGTAAAGGGGCAGTTGATATAGTCGGCGTCTCCCTTGCCGTAGCGGGAGGCAAAGTAGGCCTTTTCCATATTCACGGTGGAAAAATCGACGATCGGAGCCGCCGCGTCGAAAAAGTTGAGCGTGCCGGCGCCGAGCGCGGCGCGGATCCATTCGGCGAGGGGGTCGCTTGTCAGCGGTCCCGTGGCGACGATCAGCGGGTTTTCGCTCGTTCCCTCGGTCATCTCGCGGGAGATCACCTCGATCCCCGGATGCCGCCGGATCTTCTCCGTGATATAGTCGGAAAAGCCCTGCCGGTCGACCGCGAGGGCGGAGCCGGCGGGAACGCGGGTGGCGTCCGCCGCCTCGATCACGAGGGAGCCGAGGCGCCGCATCTCCTCCTTGAGCAGTCCCACGGCGTTGGAAAGACAGTCGGAGCGCAGAGAGTTGGAGCAGCAGAGCTCCGCCATCCCGTCGCCCGTGTGGGCGGGCGTGCGCTTTTGCGGCTTCATCTCGAACAGGCGCACGCGGCAGCCGAGGCGGGCCGCCTGCCAGGCGGCCTCCGTTCCGGCGAGCCCCGCTCCGTAGATATCGACCGTTTTTTCTTTCATGGCTTTGAGGCGTTACTTCTTTTCGCCGTATTCCTCCGGCGCGGGGGCGGAGTAGCCGCACGCCTTATCCCCGCAGAGAAGGAGCTTTTTCGATTTCTGATAATAGAGGATCTTCCCGCAGGAAGGGCATTTTTCTTTGGTCGGGAAGTTCCAGGAGGAGAACTTGCACTTGGGATAGTTCTCGCAGCTGTAGAAGGTGGTACGGCGTTTGCCCGCGCCGTAGCGGACGACGATCCGGCCGCCGCACTCGGGGCAGAGCACGCCGGTATCCTGGACCTTCTGCTTGGTGTAGCGGCATTTCGGGTAGTTGGCGCAGGCGTAGAACGCGCCGTAGCGCCCGCTGCGCTCCACCACTTCCCCGCCGCACTCGGGACACCGCATCCCCTCGACGGGAAGGGCTTTTTCCTTTTTGGGCAGCTCCTTGCCGTCCGCGCCGAGGCGCTTGGTGTTCTTGCAGGTCGGGTAGTTCGGGCAGGCGGCAAACTTGCCGAAGCGTCCGTTTTTCACGATCATCCGGGCGCCGCATTTGTCGCAGATGATGTCGGTCTCCTCGGGCGGGAGCTTGACCTCGTACTGCGCCGCCGCCGTGCCGGCCTTTTCAAGCATCCCGCTGAACTCGCCGTAAAAATCCCCGAGCACGCTCGCCATCGTATCTCTTCCCTCCTCGATCTCGTCGAGGCGGGTCTCCATCCGGGCGGTGAACTCGTAGTCCATGATCTTCGGGAAGTTTTCCTCCATGATCCGCGTGGTCAGCTCGCCGAGCGGGGTGGGACGGAGGGACTTGCCCTCCCGTTTGACGTACCCGCGCTGGACGATGGTGGTGATGATGGGGGTGTAGGTGCTCGGACGGCCGATCCCCTGCTCCTCGAGGAACTTGATCAGCGACGCCTCGGTGAAGCGGGGCGGCGCCTCGGTGAAGTGCTGCTGCGGCAGGACCTCGCCCGCCCGGAGGGTCTCCCCTTCCGCAAGGCGGGGGAGATCGGTGCTGTAATCGGCGTCCCGCCGGCCCTCCGGCTTCTCCCCGTTTTCCGGCTGACCGGAAACGGTCAGATAGCCGGGGAACTCCACGGTGGAGCCGGACGCGCGGAAGGTGTGGCCGCCGCAGACGAAGTCCGCGCTGACGGTGTTGACCGCCGCGCTTGCCATCCGGCTGGCGACGAAACGCTCCCAGATCAGGGTGTAGAGTTTGTACTGATCGGAGGTCAGGTGCTTTCTGATCTTCTGCGGCTCGATGCGGACGTCGGAGGGGCGGATCGCCTCGTGCGCGTCCTGGGTGTTCGCCGCGTTCGAGCGGAAGACGTGGGGCTTGGCGGGCAGATAGCTCTTGCCGTACTTTTCCTCGATAAAGGAAACGGCGGCCGCCTGCGCCTCCGCGGAGATGCGGAGCGAGTCGGTTCTCATATAGGTGATCAGACCGTGGGTCCCGCCGAACTCCGGTCCGAGGTTGATTCCTTCGTAAAGCTCCTGCGCCACCTTCATGATCCGGGCGGACTGGAAGCCGAGGCGCCTGGACGCCTCCTGCTGCATCGTCGAGGTCGTGAAGGGGGGCGCGGGCTGCCGGTATTTTTTGGCGTGGCGGAGGGAAACGACCGAGAAGACGCCGCCCTCGGTATCGCGCGCGATCCGCTCCGCGTCGGCGGCGCGGGAAAGCGGCGTTTTTTTGCCGTTTTCGCCGAAGTAGCCGACGGTAAAGGGCTTGCCCTCGCTGTTTGTGAGCGAGGCCTCCACCGTCCAGTATTCCTCGGGAACGAACGCGGCGATCTCGCGCTCGCGCTCCACGATGATCCGCGCGGCGACCGACTGGACGCGGCCGGCGGACAGCCCGCTTTTCACCGTTTTCCAGAGGAAGGGGCTGAGCTTGTAGCCGACGATGCGGTCAAAGATCCGCCGCGTCTGCTGGCTGTTGACAAGATCCATGTCGATCGGGCGCGGATGCCTGATCGCTTCCTTCACCGCGGTTTTCGTCAGTTCGTTGAAGGTCACGCGGCAGGCCTTGGCGGGGTCGATCCCGAGCGCCGCGGCGAGATGCCAGGAAATCGCCTCTCCCTCGCGGTCCGGGTCGGTCGCGAGGAAGACCTTGGAGGCGTTTTTCGCTTCCTTTTTCAGCTCTTTGATCACGTCGCCTTTGCCGCGGATATTGATATAATGCGCTTTGAAGCCGTCTTCAATGTCGATGCCGAGACTGCTTTTCGGCAGGTCGCGGACGTGTCCCTTGGACGCGGTTACCTTGTAATTGGTCCCCAGATACCCTTTGATGGTATTCGTTTTGGTCGGGGACTCCACGATGATCAGATTTGCCATACATTCTCCTTGCGTGTTGGTTTTTTGGGTCAGGTCAGAAGAAATCTGCCGCCCGGCAGCGCGCGTACGAGGCCGTTCACTTCAAGAACGGTCAGGGCGCACAGGATTTCTCCGATTTGATACGGACCGTCTGCCGCTTCGTCCGGTAAAAACGCCCGGTCGCCCGGGAGCGCGCGGAAAATCGCGGCGGTTTTTGCGTCAAGACGGGCGAGGATCTGCTCGCGTTCGTCCGGCGCGGGTCCTTTCGGCTCCGTCTCCTCCTTTTGCGGGAGGAGGGGGAACCGGAAGGCGCGTTTTTGTTTGGTTTTCGGGGCCGGAGGGGTCTTTTCTTCCGGGGAGGGATCGGGCTCCGGGGTCTTCGTCCCCGCCGGCTTTCCGCCGGGGTCGAGCCGGTGCGCCGTTACCGCCCCGCTTGCTTCCTCCGCGGTACGGGGACGGGCGGCGGAAACGCGGATCTTATCCGGGTAGAGGAAGAGAAATCCGCGCAGGATATCGTCCGCCTCCAGCGCGGGCTGCGCGCCGCGGCGGAGCAGGTCGTTCGTTCCCTCGCTGCCCGGGATCCCGACGGGACCGGGCACGCTGAAGAGGAGTTTGCCCTGCTTTTCCGCGAGGGCGGCCGTGATCATGGCGCCGCTTTTCTGCGGCGCCTCCACGACGCAGACCGCGCGGGAAAGGCCGCTGATGATGCGGTTGCGCTCGGGAAAATGAGAGGGGAGGATCTCGCTGCCGGGGGCGTACTCGCTGACGACGGCGCCGCGGCGGACGATCTCTTCCATCAGGTAGGCGTGTTTGCGGGGATAGGCGCGGTCAACGCCGCACCCCAATACGGCGACGGGGATCCCTCCCGCGTCGAGGCATCCGGCGAGCGCGGCGGAATCCGAGCCCGCCGCCATCCCGCTGACGAGGACCGCGCCGCCCGCTCCGCAGCCGAAGCCGAGGTCGTAGGCGCGGAGAAGTCCGTAGTCGCTCATCGTTCTCGTCCCGACGACCGCGACGGCGGGCAGCGCGGAGAGATCCGGCAGACGGCCGCGGACGTACAGAACGGCGGGAAGATCCGGCAGCTCGCGCAGGGTGGCGGGATAGTCCCCGTCTTCCGGCGTGAGGACGCGGATACGGTGAAGCGAACAGTAATCGAGGACGGCGCGCGCGGCGGAAAGATCCTTGTCGCGCAGCGCGCGGAGCGCGGAGGGGGAAAGACCCGGCCGCTCTCCGGAGAGATCGGCGCGGTAAACGCCCTCCGGCGTTCCGAACTCCTCCGTCAGGGAATGATACGCGCCCGGCGCGCTTCCTATACCGGCGGCGAGCCAGATCGCGTAAATCTTACTTCCGTTCACGGCCGCCCTCCCTCTGCAGATAGAGCAAAACGGACGCGGCGGCAGCCGCGTTGAGCGATTCCGCCTCCGGCGAGATGGGGAGAAAAACGCTCCCGTCCGCCTCCGCGGAAACCTCCGGCGGGATCCCGTGCCCCTCGTTGCCGACGATCAGAATATCGTCCGGGGAAAGGTCCGCGCCGGACACCGGCACGGCCCCCTCGCGCAGCTCGGCGGCAAGCACCCGCCGGCCCGCCGCGCGCAGAGCGCGGACGAGAAGGGCGAGATCCGGGCAGACCGTGACGCCGAGACGGAAGAAAGCCCCCATCGACGCGCGCAGGGTCTTTGGCGCGTAGTAATCCGCGCAGTCGGCGGAGAGATACAGCCTTGTCGTCCCGAACGCCAGCGCGGAACGCGCCACGGCGCCGAGATTGCCGGGGTCCTGCAGCGAGGAAAGGATCAGCGCCCTTTCTCCCGCCGCCGGCGCGGGGACCGACCCGCCGGCGGGAATACGTCTGTGTCTTCCGTCCAGAAAGCCCGCCACGCTCACGATCCCGTCGGGAGCCTGCTGCTCCGTCAGACGGGAAAACGCCTCCGGCGCGACGCGGCAGACCTCAAAGGAGCGTCCGAGGAGCTCCTCTCCGCGCTCGAGCGCGGGGAAAAGATCCTTCTCCGCGTCGGTACGGAGAAAGACGGTCCGCACCTCCGCGCCCGCCTTGCAAAGCTCGGTAAAGAGCTTTTTCCCGTCGGCGAGAAAAGCCCTTTCCCTGTCGCGGACCTTCTTGTCCCGCAGGGCGGCCGCAGCCGAGAGAACGGCGTTTTTCCGGGAGGTGATCACGTCGGGAGCCATTTTCATCGCGGGAACCTCTCCTCGCTTTCCGGGCGCGTCCGGCGCGCCGGACGTCCCGAAAAAATAAGAATCGAAGGGCGCCCGCGTGTGCGGGAGCCCTCCGTTTGTTTGTTCAGAGCGCGGCCTTTGCCTTCTCCGCGAGAGCGGCAAACGCCTCTTTATCGGAAATCGCGATCTCGGAAAGCATCTTGCGGTTAAGCGTGATGCCGGCGCGCTTCAGTCCGCACATAAAGGTGGAATAGTTCATTCCGTTGACCTTCGCCTGCGCGGAGATACGGGCGATCCAGAGACGGCGGAAATCTCTCTTTTTGAGCTTTCTGCCGATGAAGGCGTACTGACCGCTCTTCATCACCGCCTGCTTCGCCATCTTGTAGTGCTTGCTCTTGCTGCCCCAGTAGCCCTTGGCCGCCTTGAGCATTTTATTTCTTCTGGCGCGGGTTGCCAACGCGCCTTTCACTCTTGCCATTTTTCTATTCCTCCGTAATGATTATTGTCGCCCTTACTTCTGGATAAGGGTCTTGATCGTAGGTGCCATGGACGCGCTGAGGATCGCGCTCTTGCGGAGGTTCCTCTTGCGCTTCTGGGTCTTCAGACCGAGGTTGTGACGGTGCTGCGCGTGATTCATCTTCACCTTGCCGCTTCCGGTGACTTTGAAGCGCTTGGCGGAAGCTTTGTGCGTTTTGATCTTTGCCATGATAAACTCCTTATCTAAAATAGTTTGTTATTTGCCGCTCGCGGGGGAGTCGTCTGCCGGCGCCGCCGCGGGCTTGGAGGGACTGGTTTTGAGCGGGGAGAGAACGACCGACATAAAGCGGCCCTCCATCACCGGCTTTTTGTCCGCCGCGCCGAACTCGGCGATGGCCTCCTCAAAGCGGGCGATCATCTCCCTGCCGATCTCAAGGTGCGTCATCTCGCGCCCGCGGAAGACCACGATAACCTTGACCTTGTCCCCGCCGGTCAGAAAGCGCTTGGCGTGATTGACGCGGGTCTCAAAGTCGTGCGTGTCGATCCGGCAGGAAAGCTTGACTTCCTTTACCTTGACGATCTGCTGCTTTTTCCGGGCTTCTTTTTCCTTCTTGTCGCGTTCGAACCGGTACTTGCCGTAATCCATAACGCGGCAGACGGGCGGGGTCGCCTGCGGGGCGATCAGAACGAGATCCAGCTCCCGGTCGTAGGCGTAGTCCCGGGCAAAAGCCGCGCTTTTGATGCCGAGCTGCTCGCCGTTTTCGCCGATCAGACGGACCTCCTTTGCCTTGATATTCTCGTTGATAAGCAAATCCTTCGTGCTGATGGGTGGCACCTCCGTAAAAAAACGTGCGCGAAAAACAAATTCCGCGCATCCGAAACGGCCGCAGGGGCCGGCGTATGGGACCGTGCTCGCTTTGCGGCACGGTGAGAACGGAACGTGTTCTTCTTCTTTTTCCGCGCCGATTATAGCACGCCCGTTTCCGTTTGTCAACCCCTTTTGCCGTTTTTTTGAAAAATCGTCTGATTCGACAAATATTTTTCGCGGAAATCGGCACTTTTTCGTCTTTACTTTTCCGGATCCGCCTGCTATAATGAAAATACGAAACGCGGCGGTCTCCGCCGATCTTCCGGAAGCACAGCGATTCCCGGAACACGGTCAAGCTTATGGCCGTCCATCCCGGTAACGGTGTGCTTTTGTTTTGCTTTTTTCTTTTCATAAAAAATTGAAAGAAAAACTATGGCAATTTCACAATTGATATGTTATAATAGTATAATCACGGCCAACGAAAGGAACCGATCAACCGAATCATGTCTGCTACCAAAGAAAAAATCAACATTTCCATGCTTCCCGTGATCCCGCTCGCCGGCACCGCCGCTTTCCCCGGTATGCCGATGAACCTGGAGATCTCGCAGAAGCTTTCCGTCGCCGCTTACGAAAAGGCGGCGGCAAACGGAGAAGAAGTCGTCCTGATCCCGCAGAAAAACGCGGCGGGCAAGCACCTTCTCCTCTCCGATCTCACCAGCATCGGCACAACGGCGAGGATCAAATCCTCCACCCGCTGCAAGGACGGCAACCCCCGTCTGCTCCTTGACTGCCTGCAGCGGGCCGCGATCACCCGCATCACCAAAAAGGACGGTTTTCTCACCGCCGCCTGCATCGTCAAGGATATCACCCTGAAAAACAACGGAGGGATCAAGGGAGAAGCGCTGATCGACGATACGCGCCGGACCTTTTCCTCCTTCCTTTCCCTGCTCCCGAGCGCGCCGGAGGAAGTCAAGTTCGCCGTCGACACGATCGAGGAGCCCGGCCTGCTCGCCGATTTTATCGCGTCCAATTTCCTCACCCGCTTCGAGGATAAGCTCAAGATCCTCGCGGAGTTCGATCCGCTGCGCCGTCTGGAGCGGCTGATCGTCTGCATGGAGGAGGAGATGAAGATCCTCCGGCTCGAGCTTGAGATCCACAAAAAGGTCCGCGCCCAGATCGACGACAATCAGCGCGATTACTATCTGCACGAGCAGCTCAACGTGATCCGGGACGAGCTCGGGATGAACGAGGACGACGACGATATGGAACCGCGTATCCGCGAGGCGCGTCTGCCCGCCGAGGTGGAGGAAAAGCTCCTCAAGGAAAACGCCCGCCTCCAGAAGACGCCGTTCGGCTCGGCGGAGTCGACGGTCCTGCGCAATTACATCGACGTCTGCCTCGATCTGCCCTGGAACAAGGAAACGAATACCCACCGCTCGGTCGAAGCGGCGAAAAAGATCCTCGACCGCGACCACGAGGGGCTGGAGGAAGTCAAGACCCGCATCATCGAATACCTCGCGGTGCGCGAGCTGACGAAAGAGCCCGCCTCTCAGATCCTCTGTCTCGTCGGCCCTCCCGGCGTCGGCAAGACCTCCGTCGCCGCCTCGGTCGCGGAGGCGCTCGGCCGCAAGTACGTCCGGGTCGCGCTCGGCGGCGTGCGGGACGAGGCGGATATCCGCGGTCACCGCAAGACCTACGTCGGCGCGATGCCCGGCCGGATCATCGACGCGCTCACCCGCGCGGGTGTGAAAAACCCCCTGATCCTGCTCGACGAGATCGACAAGCTGGCAAACGACTACCGGGGCGACCCGTCCTCCGCGCTGCTGGAGGTCCTTGACTCCGAGCAGAACCGCTATTTCCGCGATCATTTCGTGGAGCTGCCCTTCGATCTTTCGCAGTGCGTCTTCCTCGCCACGGCCAACGACGCCGCCGGGATCCCCGCCCCCCTCTACGACCGCATGGAGATCCTGGAGATGAAGTCGTACAGCGCGAGCGAGCGGCGCTCCATCGCGAAAAACCATCTGATCCCGAAGCAGCAGAAGCGCCACGGGCTTTCCGCGCGCAGCCTCTCGATCACCGACGAGGCGCTCGACGAGATCATCTCCCGCTACACCCGCGAGGCCGGCGTGCGCAATCTGGAACGCCGGATCGCGCAGCTCTGCCGCAAATGCGCGGCGGGGATTGTGGCCGGGGACTTCAAAAAGCTGACGGTCACAAAAAAGAACCTCGCTTCCCTGCTCGGGCCGGAAACGCTGCTCCCCAACCTGATCCCGGAAACCGATACGGTGGGACTGGTGAACGGCCTCGCCTACACCGACGCGGGCGGCGATATGCTCCCGATCGAATGCGCGCTGCTCCCCGGCACGGGGAAGGTGGAGCTGACCGGCTCTCTCGGCGACGTGATGAAGGAATCCGCCCATATCGCCGTGAGCTTTATCCGTTCCCGCGCCGCCGAGCTCGGCATCGACGCCGACTTCTACAAAAAATACGATATCCATATCCACGCGCCGGAGGGCGCGATCCCGAAGGACGGACCGAGCGCCGGCGTCTCGATGATGACGGCGCTGGCAAGCGCCCTGACCGGCCGTCCCGTCCGCCGCGCCGTGGCGATGACGGGAGAGCTGACGCTGCTCGGGCGCGTGCTGGCGATCGGCGGATTGAAGGAAAAATCCATGGCGGCGCTCCGCGCGGGCGCGCGCACCGTCATCATCCCGAAGGAAAACCAGCGCGATCTCGAGAAACTGCCGGAGGAGATCCGGCAGGGGCTTTCCTACGTCCCCGTCGGCCACGCGGACGAGGTCCTCTCCCTCGCGCTCTGTCCGGAAGATAAACCGCTCGGGGAGCCGGTCGCGCAGACGCTCGTTCAGCCGGTCCTCGCCGTCCCCGCCCTCGTTCACGCCGAGCCGCAAAACCTGCGGCAGGGCGAATAACGGGTCAGAGAAATGCCGAAAATCAACACGCAGAACGTAAAGCTCGCCGTCTCGGCGGGGCTGCCCTCGCAATTCCCGAAGACGCCCGTGCCGCAGTTCGCCTTTTCCGGGCGCTCCAACGTGGGAAAATCCTCCCTTGTGAACGCCCTGCTCGGGCGCAAAAAGCTCGCGCGCGTCTCCTCCGAGCCGGGCAAGACGATCACCGTCAATTTCTACGATATCGACGGGAAGCTCTTTTTCGTCGATCTCCCCGGCTACGGCTACGCCAGGCGCAGCACGGAGGAGAAAAAACGCTGGTCGAAGCTCACGGACGGGTATTTCACGAATAACCCGAACGCCGATCTTCTCCGCGCGGTGATCCAGCTGATCGACTGCCGCGCCGGAGTAACGGCGGACGACCGGATGATGCTCGATTACCTCCGCGCCGCCGGGATCCCCTTCCTTCTCGTGGTAACGAAAACCGACAAGCTCTCCAAAACGGCGCTTGCCGCCGCCCTCGACGCGATCGCCGCGGACGCGGGCGCGGCAAGGGAAACGCTCCTCCCCTTCTCCTCCCTGACGGGCAAGGGCAAGAGCGAGCTGTGGGCGGAGATCCTCCGCCTCGCCGAAAACGCCTGAAAAAGGAGGTCCTATGCTCCAGTCTCTTCTCACCGGATCGATTTCAACGTTCGATCTGATCACCATTCTTTTGCGTATTCCCTGCATCCTGATCGCGCTGACGGTCCACGAGATCTCGCACGGGTACGCCGCCTACAAGCTCGGCGATCCGACCGCCAAGGCGCTCGGGCGGCTCGATCTCAACCCAATCAGACATCTCGATCACTTCGGGACGCTCTGCCTTCTTCTCTTCGGCTTCGGCTGGGCAAAGCCGGTGCCGATCAATCCCCTGCATTTCAAACGGATGAAGCGGGACACCGCGATCACCGCGGCGGCGGGCCCTCTCTCCAACTTCCTGCTTGGATTTATCTGCGCCCTTCTCTCGCGGCTCGTCGCGGCGCTGTCCGACTCGTCCTTTCTCCTCTCTCTCTTTCGCGTTTCCACCCTTACCGACGTCGCCTTTACCGATATCCTCTTTCTCTTCTTCTATATCTTCTCTCTCCTCAACTTCGGTCTTGCGCTTTTCAACCTGATCCCGATCCCGCCGCTTGACGGCTCGCGCATTCTCTTCGCCTTTTTACCGACGAACGCCTACTTCGCCGTGATGAAATACGAGCGTTTTATCATGATCGGGATGCTCGTCCTGCTCTGGTCGGGGCTCGTCGACGTCCCGCTCTCCGGCGCGATTAACTTCCTCTACTCGCTCGGCTATAACGTTTTTTATCTCTTCCCCGCCCTGTAAGGGCGAAAGGAGCCAGTTATGCAGCAGCCCACGATCCGGCTGGAGGTCTTTGAAGGGCCTCTCGACCTGCTTCTCTCCCTGATCGAAAAGAATAAAATGGATATCCACGATATCCGGATCTCGGTGATCTGCGAGCAGTATATGGACTATCTCGCGGAGGCGGAGGCGATGGACGTGGAGCTTGCCTCGGAGTTTATCGTGATGGCGAGCGAGCTGATGCTGATCAAAAGCCGGATGCTCCTGCCGCGAGCCGAGGAGGAAGAGGATCCCCGCGCGCCCCTCGCCGAAGCGCTGCTGATCTACAAGCAGGCGAAAGAAGCGGCGGCGCTGCTTTTGCCGATGTACGCGGAGTTCTCCGGCCGGATGGTCAAGGACGAGGACGAGCTGCTCCCCGTCAAGGAGCTGCCGACCGGGCTCGACCCGGAAAAGCTCTCCCGCGCCTTCGGGCTGATGCTTTCGCGGATGCGGCAGAACACCAACCCGGAGGAGCGGCTGATCAAGCCCCTCGTGCGGGCCAAGTTCGTCTCCGTGAAGACCCGGGCCGAACGGATCGTTACGCGTCTGAAGACCTCCGGCCCCGCCTCGGTCGTTACCCTGCTCTCCGACGCGCGGGACCGCAGCGAGCTGGTGGCGGCGTTTATCGCCCTGCTCGAGCTGCTCAAGCAGAAGGTCCTGCTCCTGCGGGAAGAGGATCCGGAAACCGCCGCCGGCGACATCGGCTACACGATCCGCCTGGAGCTCAACCCGGAGGTCAGCGCCGAGCAGGCGCTCGCCGACTACGAATTTGACGAAAACGCCATAAAAGAAAACGGAGAACGTGATGCAAACGGAAGAGAAAAATCCGATAACCCCGCTTGAAAAAACCGCTCCGGAGGCCGAGCAGCCGGACGGAACGGAAATCAACCTGCCGGATCTTGACGGCGAGGACTCCGCCGCGATCATCGAGGCGGTCCTGTTCGCCGCGGGGCATCCGCTGGAATACGCGAAGATCGCGCCGCTGTTCGGCACCGTCCCCTCGGAGGTCAAACGCCGGGTCGGGGAAATCGCAAAGGAGTTCAACCGGCGCGACAAGGCGCTCGTGATGCTGGCGCTCGACGACTGC
The DNA here is from genome assembly GCA_946410595.1 of uncultured Clostridia bacterium. Lineage (GTDB taxonomy): Bacteria > Bacillota > Clostridia > Oscillospirales > CAG-272 > RUG12395. Next base: position 5,023 of record CAMKAU010000016.1, on the reverse strand, counting down.
GCCCAGCTCTGCACGCGGGAGGAGTTTTCCCCTATGATCCGCGAGGCGCTGGGCATCCGCCGCGGCGGAAACCTCTCCAACTCCTCGATCGAGACCCTCTCGATCATCGCCTACAACCAGCCCGTTACAAGGGTGTATATCGACAGCGTGCGGGGGGTGGACTCCTCCTACGCGGTCTCCTCCCTGCTTGAGCGCGGTCTGATCGAGTGCGTCGGCCGTCTTGACCAGCCCGGCCGCCCGATGCTCTACGGGACGACGCCGGCTTTTCTCCGCTGCTTCGGTCTTTCCTCTCTTGCCGAGCTGCCCGAGGTGGAAGGCGCGGAGGCGCAGGCGGGCGCGCTTTCCAACGTTTCCATCGACGAGGTGCTGGCCGAAACGGAGCCCGCCGAAAAAGAGCCGGACGCCGGAGGTGAAGGATCATAAGAGGACTTCTCATCGCGCTGGCCGTTTTACTGCCCTTCGTTACCCTCGCTTTTTTGCGCGTCCGGTTCGTCGCCGAGGCGGCGGACGGCGTGACGCTGACGCTGCGGATCCTCTGTTTCCGTTTTCCCCTGTATCCGAAAAAGGAAAAGCGGCCGGATCCGCGCAAATTCACGAAAAAACGCTTTGAAAAAATGCTCCGCAGGGAGCGGAAAAAAGCGGAAAAGAAGGCCCTGAAAGCGAAAGAAAAAACGGAGAAAAAAGCGGAAAAGAAAGAGGAAAAAAAGACCTCCGCCGCCGATACGGTGCGGCTTGTGCTGAATCTTCTCTCCGCCGTTTTCCCCCGCTTTGTCCGCTATCTGCGGCTGGACGTTTCCCGCCTGATCGTGACCGTTTCGACCGACGACGCGGCGAAGACCGCGCTCGCCTACGGCGCGGCGGCGCAGGCGGCCGCCTATCTCTCCGCCTTCCTCGACGCTTACGTCGACGTCCGGCATCCGCCCGCGCGGGAGGAGCGGATCGAGTGCGACTTTGTCAGCGGCAAAACGCGCTGCGAGATCCTTGTGGCCGCTTCCCTTCGCGTCTGGCAGATCTTTGTGATACTCATGGTCGCCGCCCTGCGTTTTCTGGCGGCGAAAAGCAAAAGCAAATCATAGGAAAGGATAAAAAACCATGGCGGAAAACACCAACAACACGACGGAAAAGATCGGCGATATCATCTCCTCCTCCCTTGAAAAGATCAAGACCATCGCGGGCGGGGAGACGGTCGTCGGCGCTCCGATCCCCACGCCGGGCGGAACGACGATCATCCCCGTATCGAAGGTCTCGGTCGGGTTTGCCTCCGGCGGACTGGATTATAACGGCAAAGCGCCGGAAAAAAACAAAAACTTCGGCGGCGGAGGCGGAACGGGCATCAGCGTAACGCCGATCGCCTTCCTCGTCGTCTCCCCGAGCGGGAGCGTGGAGCTGCTCTCGGTCGCCAACGCGGGCGATCCGCTGGAAAAGCTCTCCTCCTTCGTGGATAAAACGCCGGATATGATCGAACGGCTCCGTTCGGTCTTTGCGAAAAAGCCGGCGGCGGAACCCGCGTCGGAGGAAGAAACCGGAAAATAAAAAAACGCGCCGGGCGGTTTTTTCCCTTTTTTCGGGGCATACTGACCGTATGAAACCTGTGATTCGTACCAAAGGGAAAAAACCGGTCGGGAGAAGGGCTCTTTCCCTTCTTCTCGCCGTTTTATTCTGTCTTTGCGCCGTCCCCGCCGCCGCGGCGGAGGGACCGGCGCTTTCCGCCCGCGCGGCGGCTCTCTACGAGCCGGAGAGCGGGCGCTTCCTTGTGGAGAAAAACGCCGGCCTTGCCCTGCCGATGGCAAGCACGACCAAAGTGATGACGGCGCTGGTCGCTCTCGACCTCTTGCCGCCGGGCGCCGAGGTGCGCGCAGACGCCGACACGGTGCAGACGGAAGGATCCTCCCTTTATCTGCGGGAGGGGGACGTTCTCTCCCGCGAGGATCTCCTTTACGCCCTGCTGCTCCGCTCCGCCAACGACGCGGCGGAAACGCTGGCAAAGGCGGCGTGCGGCTCGGTCCCGAACTTTGTGATGGCGATGAACCGCAAGGCCGCCGCGCTGGGACTTTCCGGCACGCATTTTGAAAATCCGCACGGCCTCTCCGCCGAGGGGCACCGTACCACGGCGCGGGATCTGGCCGTCCTCACGGCGGCGGCGTGCGAAGACGAGGACTTCCTCCGCATCTCCGGGACAAAGGAACACACCGTCCGGCTCGACGGGCGGAGCCAGGTCCTCAAAAACCACAACCGGCTGCTTTTTACCGATCCTTCCGTGATCGCGGGCAAAACGGGCTACACCCGCGCGAGCGGGCGCTGCCTTGTCAGCGCCGCGGAGCGGGACGGCGTGCGTCTGATCGCCGTTACCCTCGACGCGCCGGACGACTGGCGCGACCACGAGGCGCTCTACGACTACGGCTTTTCCCTTCTCCGCCGCGCCGTGCTTCCGCTTGACGAAGAATACCGCGTCCCCGTTACGGGCGGCGCGGAGCCGTTTGTCCGCTGCCGGGCGGCGGAGGGTTATTCCGCCGTGGTGGAAGCGGGCGACGAGCTCTCCTTTGAGCCGCTTTTTCCTTCCTTTTTATATGCGCCGGTCGGGGAGGGCGAGATCGTCGGGGTCGTTACGGTGCAAAAAAACGGAAAGACCGCGGCGGTGATCCCGCTGGAGGCGGTGAGCCGAGTGGAGGAAAAAGAGGGCAAACGCTCCTTCTTTTCCCGGTTTTTCGGACTTTTCTGAAAGGAAAAAAAGATGATCCGACTGCAAAAGTATTTCAGCGAGTGCGGCGCCATGTCCCGCCGCGCGGCGGAGGCCGCGATCGCGGACGGCCGCGTGACCGTCAACGGCGAGACCGCCGTGATCGGTCAGAGCGTGGATCCCGAACGGGACGCCGTTCTCCTCGACGGGGAGCCGGTCAGACGGGATCCCCAAAAAAAGCCCTCTTACTATATGCTCAACAAGCCGAGAGGGTACATAACCTCCCTTTCCGACGAAAAGGGGCGCAAGTGCGTGACGGAGCTGCTCACGGGCGTTTCCGAGCGGGTCTATCCCGTCGGGCGGCTCGACTATAACTCCGAGGGGCTTTTGATCCTGACAAACGACGGCGAGCTGACAAACAAGCTCACGCATCCCTCCCACGGGGTGAAAAAAACCTACGTGGTGATCGCCGACTCCGTCGTCTCGGACGAGCAGATCGTCCGGCTCGCGGACCCGGTGATCCTTGACGGGGAGCGGATGCAGGCGGACTCGGTCGAGCTGATCTCCATCGGGGATAAGCGGTCGGTGCTGCGGGTCGTCCTCTCGGAGGGGAAAAACCGCGAGATCCGCCGCATTTTTGAAGCGAACGGCGTTACGGTGCGGCGGCTCAAGCGCGTTGCCCTCGGGCGGCTGGAGCTCGGCGATCTCAAAAAGGGCGAGGTGCGCCCGCTGGAAAAAGAGGAGATCGCCTATCTAAAACGATTGAAGTAAAGGAGAGTTTTGATGTTCCAGATCCTCTCGGTCCAATCCAAAGACGAACAAAACCGCCTGGCGGGGGAATGCGGCTCGCTCTATCAGCCGCGCTGCCCCGCTTACGCTCTGTATCTTGGCGAACGCTTCTGCGGGCTGTGCCAGTTTGCGATCGGCGCGGGCGCCGGAGAAATCGTAACGCTGGACGCGATCCCCGGATTTGCGGGCGACGCGGACGGCGACGCGGAACAGTACCTCGCCGCCCTCTGCCGCACGGCGCTCTCCTTTTTAGAGGAGATCGGGATCCCGCGCGCCGCGTACGCCGGCGGGGAAAAAAGCCGGCGGCTGATGCTGCTCTGCGGCTTTTCCGAAAAGGATGGCGCCTGGACGGCCGATCTGGGGGTCCTCTTTTCCCATTGCTCGTCCGAACTCTGGAAAACGAACGCATGAAGCTGTCCCGCCGTTTCGCGGCTCTCCGGCGGACCCTCCGCCCCGGGCCGGAGGAGCGCCCCGTCCGGCATTTTCTCCCCTCCCTGCTCTCGGGGGTCGTTTACGGGATCTTCAACGCTATTCTCGCATACCGCGCGCGCTCATCCTGGTTTGCCCTGATGAGCGCGTATCATTTTTTGCTCGTCTTCGCGCGGCTTTATACCGCCCTCACCCTCCGGGCAAAGGAGGGAGAGGAGGAAAAAGCCCGCATCCTCCGCTCGACCGGCGTTTTTCTGCTGCTGACCGACGCGATCCTCGGAGCCGCCGTCTCCCTGCTTGCGGCGGGGGCGGGCGGACGCGCCTACCGGGGGATCGAGATCTACGGCGCGGCGGCGTACACCCTCATGGAAGCGGTCCTCTCGCTTGCCAGACTCCTCTCCGCCCGGCGGGCGGAAAAGCCCGTGACGCTGGCGATCCGCAAAACGGAGACCGCCGAGGCGCTCGTTTCGGTCATTCAGCTCCAGGCGTCGCTATTCATCGCGTTTTCCGACCCCGCCTCCTCCTTTTGCCGGACCTGGAACGCCGCGACGGGCGCGATCGTCATTCTGAATATCGCCGTCCTCGCGGTGCATTCCGTCGTAACGGGACGAGCCAGGGTACGCCGGGCGGCAGGCGCGCGGCGCTAAGGATTGCGGCAAAGACGCAAGCGACCGAGCGGAATAAAGCGCTGTCGGAGGCAACGCAAATGCGCTCTCTGCGAGAACGGTTTGAAGAGAGAAAAAAGAGAACTCCTTCCGTCTCCTTCGGCGCCACCTCCCTCGCGGAAGGAGGCAAGAGAACTCCTTCCGTCTCCTTCGGCGCCACCTCCCTCGCGGAGGGAGGCAAAGGCGCGAACATCCTGCACATCAAAACAGAGCGGGGGCGGCGGGAGATAAACCCCCGCCCTACAAAAAAGAGCGCGGAAGTCGTGTAGGGCAGGGGCTTGCTCCTGCCGTCTGGCTCCCTCCGAGAGGGAGCTCCCGGTAAATCCGAAAGGTTTTTTTAGGGAAATCGGGCCATCAAGAGGGGCCTGACGGGAGAAAAGGGAAACAGAAAAGCCGCCTTCGGCGCCACCTCCCTCGCGGAGGGAGGCAAAGGCGCGAACATCCTGCGCATCAAAACAGAGCG
>CAMKAU010000015.1 GCA_946410595.1 uncultured Clostridia bacterium | reverse complement strand
GAGGACTGGTATATCGACATTATGACCGCCAACCTGGTCAACAGGGAGATCCGGAGCCGCTTCCAGGTCTTCCTTCTCCCCAACCTCTACGGCGATATCATCACCGACGAGGCGGCGCAGATCCAGGGCGGCGTCGGCACCGGCGGGAGCGCCAATATCGGCGACCGCTACGCCATGTTCGAGGCGATCCACGGCTCCGCGCCCCGGATGATCGCGGAAGGCAAGGGCCATTACGCGAACCCCCAGAGTATTCTGCGGGCGTCCGAGATGCTGCTGCGCCATATCTCCTTTACAAAGGAAGCGGACCTTCTCGCGGCGGCCCTGGAGGAAACGACCGGGCCGGACGCCGCCGTCGTGATCGACGGGTACGAGGGAGCGACCTGCGCGGAATACACCGCCTACCTGACAAAAACGCTCCGGCGCCTGCTGGCCCGCTGACGCAAAAAAACTTTCAGATCGGAGAAAAAGATGGAAAAGGAAAGCAAAGGGCGGGGAGAGAAAACGATCTCCTCTGCCGTCATCAACCGGATGCCGCGCTACTTTCGCTATCTGTCCGATCTGATGGAGGCGGGGGTGGAGCGCGTCAGCTCCTCCGAGCTTGCCGCGATGCTCGGCATCACCGCGTCCCAGATCCGGCAGGACTTCAACTGCTTCGGCGGTTTCGGCCAGCAGGGGTACGGGTACAGCGTCCCGCGGCTTTATGAGAATATTTCTTCGATTTTGGGCGTAAACGAGGGGTACCGCGCCGTGATCGTCGGCACGGGCAACCTCGGCCGGGCGCTCGCGTCCAGCCCCGTTTTCCGTAAGCGCGGCGTCACGCTGGAGGCGCTCTTTGACGTATCGCCCGCGCTGGTGGGGCAGACCTTCTGCGGTTTTTCCATCCTCGGGATGGAGGAGTTTGAAGGCTACGTCGCCAAACACCGGCCGGATATCGCGGTCCTGACCGTGCCGCGCGCCGTAACGCGCGAGGTGGCGGAGCGGATCGACCGCGCCGGGATCCGCGGCGTGTGGAACTTTACGAATATCGAGCTGCACCTCGCGCACGCCGCCGTGCAGAACATACACCTCGGAGATACGCTGATGACGCTCTGTTACAGTCTCCGGGAGAAAAGCGGGCCGGAAAAAGGATGAAAGCATACCGACTGAAATACGGACCGGAGAAGATCGAGCTGCCGCGCGCGCTGATCGACCGTCTCTCCGAGATCTCGGAACAGGAACTCAAGGCGCTGCTCCTGTCCGCGGCGGCGGAGGGCGGCGAGGTCGATCCCGCCGCGGCGGGACTGACCGCCGGGGAGTTTGAGAACGCCGCGGGCTTCCTGCGCGGCGCCGGACTGATCAACGGAAGGAGCCGCTCTTCCTCCCGCGCGGACGCGGACGCCCGCGGATCGGAGAAGACGGACGCCCCCGCCGCGGAGAAAAAAACGGAAGCGGGCGGGGAAGGGACGGTACGGACCGTCCGTTTTCTCCCGGGCGACCGCCTCCCTGACTACAGCTCGGCGGAGATCCGCGAGCTGATGAAACAAAACGAAGCGCTCTCCTCGCTTGTCGACGCCTGCGAGCAGGCGCTCGGCAAGACCTTCAACCCGACGGAGGTGAACGGCATCCTCGCGATGCACGACACGCTCGGGCTGGACGGAGGATACATCCTGACGCTGCTCGTCCACTGCGCGGAGATGGACAAACGCAGCGTCCGCTACGCCGAGCGGACGGCGTGTTCGCTTGTGGAGCAGGGGGTCTCGACCCTCGCTTCCCTGGAGGCGGAGCTGGAGCGCCGGAAAAAGCTGTCCTCCGTGGAGGGCAAACTGCGGCGGCTCTTCGGCATGGGGGAACGCGCCCTGACCAAAAAGGAGCGGGCGTGCTTTACCGTCTGGATCGCCGAGCGGGAGTACCCCTTCGATCTGATCGAGGAAGCGTACGAAGTGACGGTAAACGCCACCCGGTCCCCGGGCGTCGCCTACGCGGACAAGGTGCTTGACCGCTGGTGGACGGAGGGGATCCGCACGGCAAAGGCGGCGCGGGACGCCGCCGACGGGAAGAAGAAAAAGCAGGCCTCTCCCGCCGCCGGCAGTTTTGATACCGACGAGTTTTTTGAGGACGCTCTCAACCGCAGCTTTGCGGGCAAGGGCAAAAAATAAAAGCGAAAGGGCATACCGCGATGAAAGCAGGATGGGGCGGCGATTATTCCGCCGTGATGGAGGAGTACGACCGCAAACGGAACGAGGCGCTCCGCCGCGCCGAGGAGGTCAGGCGGGATCTGTACCGCAAATCCCCCGCCTTTGCGGAGGCGGACCGGGCGCTGGCGGGCGTGGGGGTCCTTTTGCTGCGCGCCGGACGGCCGGGGCCGGACAGGGAGGCGCGCTGGGCGGAAGCAAGACGGCAGGTCGAGCGGATGCGGCAGAAGCGGATCGAGGCGCTGGAGGCGATGGGACTGCCCGAGGACGCGGCGGACCCGCATTACGAGTGCCCCCTCTGCGGGGACACCGGCTATACCGACGCGGGGATGTGCGACTGTCTCAGGCGCGCGCTGGCGGAAGCGTCGCTCGAGTCCTCCGGGCTCGGCGCGCTGACGAGGACCCAGCGCTTTGACAATTTTTCTCTCGACTATTACCGCGACAGCGAGGAGACCTACCGCACGATGAAGCGGATCTACGAGGACGCCCGCGCGTACGCCGACGCCTTTTACGGCAACGGCAGCGGCAACCTCCTCTTTATCGGCGGGACCGGGCTCGGCAAAACGCACCTCTGCTGCGCCGTGGCGCGCGAGGTCGCGCTGCGCGGCTACCGCGTCCTCTACTGCAGCGTGCAGACGATGTTCTCCGATTTCAGCCGCGAGCGCTTCCGCTCCGGCTACGGCAGCGACGAGGGGGATACCGACCGGTATCTCGAAGCGGATCTGCTCTTACTCGACGATCTCGGGACCGAGGTGACCAACCAGTTCACCGTTTCGGTCCTATACGAGGTCCTCAACTCCCGTCTGGTGGCGGGGAAATGCACCGTGATCAACACCAACCTCGGCGCCAAAGAGCTGCGCGAACGGTACGCCGACCGCATCACCTCCCGCCTCTTCGGGGAGTTTGCCGTCTATCAGTTCGCCGGGCGCGACGTCCGCGCTCAGAAGCTGCGCGAGCGCTGAAAACGAAAAAAAAGGGCCTCCGGCCGTCGCGCCGGGGGCCGCTTTCCGCTCCCCTTCGGGGATTTTGAAAAAAGGTCTTGACAAACGGAAAAAAGAGTGCTACAATATCCGCGTTATCCAAAGACAGCAGGTTCCGGTAAAAGCCGTCTGGCTTTCCTGCCGAGGAGAAAAGAGGGCGTTTTTTCGCCCGTGTTTTGTCCGTCGGCTGTCTTTGCCGTAACGGGCAATTTTTTTACACTTGCGCAATGGAGGTGAAACGGAAAACATGGCAAGCAAATCAATTCTCGAAAAGAAGCAAGCAGACGTGGCTGCTCTGGCCGAACTGATGAAGAACGCCGCGTCCGGCGTGATCGTCCAGTATCAGGGCATCACGGTCGAGGATGATACCAAAATGCGCGCCGACCTGCGGAAAGCGGGCGTCAAGTATGCGGTCATCAAAAACTCGATCACCGAGAGAGCCTGCGAACAGGTCGGGCTCGACGGGCTGAAGCCGTACCTCAAGGGAATGGTCGCCGTGGCGGTGTCCGAACAGGATCCCATCGCCCCTGCGAAGATCCTCAAGACGTACGACGAAAAAATCGAGAACTTTGCGATCAAAGGCGGTTTCCTTGACGGAGCGGTCGTCGACGCGGACGTCGTGAAGGAGCTGGCGAGCATTCCCGGCAAGGAACAGCTCGTGGCAAAACTTCTCGGTTGTCTCCAGTCCCCCCTCTCCAAGCTGGCGGCCGTACTCAACGCGAAGATCGAAAAGGACGGCGGCGTACCCGCCGAAGCATGATGGTCGCATGACCGCATGACAAACAAACAAAAAAAGAACCGATTTAGGAGGAAATGAAAATGGCAAGCGAAAAAACCACCAAACTGCTCGATGAAATCAAGGAACTTACCATCCTTGAACTGAACGATCTCGTCAAGGCCCTCGAAGAGGAATTCGGCGTTTCCGCCGTCGTGGCCGCCGCTCCCGGCGCCGCCGCCGGCGCTCCCGCTGCCGCCGCCGCCGAGGAGAAGACCGAGTTCGACGTCATCCTGAAGGACTTCGGCGCGAAGAAGCTCGACGTCATCAAGGTCGTCCGCGAGATCACCGGTCTCGGCCTGAAGGACGCGAAGGACCTGGTCGAAGCCGCTCCGAAGGCGATCAAGGAAGGCGTCAACAAGGAGACCGCCGACGATATCAAGGGCAAGCTCGAAGCTGCCGGCGCTACCGTCGAGATCAAATAAGTTTCACCAACCGGAAAACGCCGCTCGTTCGAGCGGCGTTTTTTGTGTCAAAAACCGTCCGCCTCGCCGGAGATCCCGGCCGCCGCGGACGGTTTTATTTTCGGTCTTTTTCCCGCTGCGCGCGGGTATAGGCGTTTTCCCTGCGGTAGAGCGGGGAAAGGCGGTTGAGAAGGGCAAAGGCGATCCGGCGGGGAAAGAGCGGAGAGATCCACAGCTTCCGGAGCCGGAGCGATTTTCTGTCGGACGAAAAGTCGAGATACCGGTCCCCCCGGTACACGCCTTCCACCGTGCCGATCACGTCCTCAGGCGGAACGCGCTCCCAGAGGGTCTGGTTGTCCCCCCGGATCCGGAGCGTCCCGTCCGGCTCGGTCCCGAGGATCCGGTGGGCGATCAGGCGGTCCCCCCGCCGGTAAACGGCGATCTCGGGGCGGGCGGGCTTGCGGTCCTTTTTGGCGAGGATCAGCATCCGGTCGGTGGAGTTGCGGATCAGGGGGAGCATACTCGTCCCCGTCCCCTGCACCACGGCGCAGCCGACGGAGGCGATGATCTCCTCGAGCCGGTCGCAGGACTCCTTACTGTTCAAGCAGACCAGCTCCTCTCATCGCGGAGAGGAAGGCGTCGATATCCGCCGAGGCGATATCCTCCGTCACGTCGTAATGCTCCAGCATGGCGGCGAGGAGGTCCTCCTTGGTGGTATCCCGGTTTTCCATCTGCCGCCAGAGGAAGGCGCCGGACTTGTTGAGGTGGATCATCGCGTTGAAGGTCCTGGCCGCTTCTCCGGTGCCGATCACGATATTTTCTCCCGCGACCTCGCGGAGCAGAAACCCTTTTCTGATTTTCAAACCGTTCCTCCTTGATACATTCCCGCGGCGCGGGAATGAAATAAGAGCGAAAAGACGCTGCGTTACGTTTCTTCCCGTTCAAAGTGGTACTTTTTGCGGTGGGTGCAGATGCTTTCCAGTACCCCGACGGTGAGATAAAGGGAAAGGACGGACGAGCCCCCGTAGCTGAGGAAGGGGAGCGTGATCCCCACGACGGGGAGCATCGCAAGCGCCATCCCGACGTTTTCCGTGACCTGCGCGATGAGGAGGGCGGCGATCCCGGTGGCGATATACGCGCCGCAGTCCTTGCGCGCCTTCATGGCGACGTAGATGATCCGGGTGATCAGGACAAGGAAGAGGACGATCACGAGGATGCAGCCGAGAAAGCCGAACTTTTCCCCGATGATGGAAAGAATGAAATCGGTGTGGGCGAAGGGGACGTCCTCGTAGGCGCCGCCTCCCTCCAGCCCGCGGCCGAAGAGCCCGCCCGCCACGATCGCGCGGCGCGACATCAGGGGCTGCAGCCCCTTGCCGGTCGGATCCATCTCGGGGTTGAAGCCGACGAGGATCCGCTCGCGCTGGTAGAGGTTGAGCTTGGGCCAGAGATAGGGGAAGAGGATCAGGACGGCTCCGCCGCCGAGGAGGAAGTACCAGAGGTTCAGCCCCGCCGCAAAGAGCATGGCGAGGACGATGCCGATGTAAACGAGCGCGGTGCCGAGATCCCCCTGCAAAATGACCAGCCCGACGAGCGTCCCGGCGTGCAGGGCGAGACGGAGGACGGAGAGGGGATGATTGAGCTTGCCGCGCAGAAGCTCCAGGTGTTTGGCGAAGGTGAGGATCAGAAAGAGCTTGATGAACTCGGAGGGCTGGATGTTGACCGGCACGCCGGGGATCTTGATCCAGCTCTTGCTGCCGTAATCCCCGACAGAGCCGACGACCAGCGTCAGCGCCAGCGCGGCGACGGCGGCGATAAAGAGAGGGAGCGCCAGCTTGTCGCAGATATCCTGATAGTCGAGATTGGCGATGATGAAAACGAAGACAAGTCCGATCAGCGTAGCGACGCTCTGGATGACGACGTACTTGACGCCGTAGACCGACCTCGCCCCCCACAGGGCGACGATCCCGATCAGGGAGAGAGCGAGAACGCAGCCGAGAATGATGAAATCAAGCTGCTTGAGCCGGTCCTTCAGGGAGGTGGCGAAGACCCTCATGGCAGAACCCTCAAAAAAGCGGGATCAGTACGCGTTGCCGAAGTAGAGCAGGGTATCGGCGTGCTCTCCGCAGCAGACGCACCTGTCGCCGATCTTTTCTCCCTCAAAGGGGATGCAGCGGGAGGAAACGCCGGTCAGCTCCTTGATCTTCTTTTCACATTCGGGGGAGCCGCACCACATCGCGCGGATGAAGCCGTCGCCCTTTTCCGCCAGCGTGGCCTTGATCTCCTCGGTCGTGCGGCAGTCGTAGGTGCGGCGATCCATATTTTCTTTCGCGCGGGCGAACATCGCCCCACGCTCCTCTTCCAGGAGAGCTTTGACGGCGTCTTCCGCCCCGTCGAGGGAGAGGACGGTCTTTTTGCGGTCAAGGCGCGTCACGGCGACGCAGGCGTTTTGCTCGATGTCGCGCGGGCCGATCTCGATGCGCAGCGGCACGCCCTTCATCTCGTATTCGGCAAACTTCCAGCCGGCGCTGTTTTCGCTTGCGTCCGTCTTCACGCGCAGACCGGCGGCGGAGAGACGGTCCGCCAGCGCGGTCGCCGCCTCGATCACGCCCGGCTTGTGCTGGGCGACGGGGATCACAACGACCTGTACCGGCGCAACGGCGGGCGGCAGGACCAGACCGTTATCGTCGCCGTGGGTCATAATGATCGCCCCGATCAGGCGGGTCGTGCAGCCCCACGAGGTCTGGAAGGGATGGCGCTTTTTGTTTTCTTTATCGGTGTATTCCACGCCGAAGGCGCGGGAGAACCCGTCTCCGAAATAGTGGGAGGTCGCCGCCTGCAGGGCTTTTCCGTCGTGCATCAGCGCCTCCAGCGCGTAGGTGGCCACGGCGCCGGCAAACTTGTCGCTGTCCGTCTTTCTGCCGCGGACGACCGGCATGGCGAGGACGTTTTCGCAGAAGTCGGCGTAGACGTGGAGCATCCGCTCGGTCTCGGCGACCGCCTCCTCCGCCGTTTCGTGGACGGTATGGCCCTCCTGCCACAAAAACTCGCGCGTCCGCAAAAACGGCCGGGTCGTCTTTTCCCACCGGACGACGCTGACCCACTGGTTATAGAGCTTCGGCAGGTCGCGGTAGGAGTGGACGATATTGGAAAAATGCTCGCAGAAGAGCGTCTCGGAGGTCGGGCGGACGCAGAGGCGCTCCTCCAGCTTTTCGCTGCCGCCGTGGGTGACCCACGCCACCTCGGGCGCAAAGCCGGCCACGTGGTCCTTTTCCTTGTTGAGCAGACTCTCGGTGATGAACATCGGCATATAGACGTTCTCGTGTCCGAGGGACTTGAACTCGGCGTCAAGGATGCGCTGGATATTCTCCCAGATCGCGTAGCCGTAGGGACGGATGACCATACAGCCCTTCACGCTCGTATATTCGATCAGCTCCGCTTTTTTTACGATATCGGTGTACCACTTGGCAAAATCCTCGTCCATCGGGGTAATCTGGTCCACCATTTTTTTATCGTCAGCCATGGAAACTTCCTTTCAAAAGCATAGAATAGACAAAATGAGTTATTTTATTCTATCACAGCGGGGAGAGGATGTCAAGTCCGCGCGGGCGGGGGAAAACGGGTTTTTTCGGGAAAAGCATTGAAAATAAAAGAGAACTATGATAAAATATCCGTAATTAAAATCGCGGGGTATGCGCAAAAATAAGGAGAACGGAATGGCGGGCAGAAGCGGCTTTGTCGGATATTCCTATCGCGCGGCGTACAGAGGGGCGTATCTCTTGCGCTGTCTTTTCCTTGCGGCGCTTTTGCTCGCGCTGACGGGCGCTTTGGCCGTTCTCGCGCTCTCCTACCCCTCCGCCGCGTCCTTTTTGCTTGCTCTTCTCCTGTCCGCCGCGGCGTTCCGGCTTCTTTTCCCGCGCTTTACCCTCGTCTACGACGTGGAGATCGCCGACGGGTTTTTCACCCTCGCCGCGATCTACGGCTCCAGCCGGCGGAAGGAGCTTTTTTCCTGCGATCTGCGCCGCGCGGAGGCGATCGTCACGGACGGGGAGGAGATCGGGCGCAGACCGGCCGCCGCTTCCCGGCGGACGGTAAAGGCGCTTTCCTCTCCCGGCAGCGAAAAGGCGTGCGCTCTCTTCTGCCCGGACGGCTCCGACCGCCCGGCTCTCCTGCTGTTCGACGCGGAGGACGAGTTTTTTGAAGCGGCAAGGGCGTTTTGCCCCGCTGCCGTCCGCCGTTAAGGAGGTCCGCCGTGAAACTGCCGCAGCTTTTCCCGAAAAACGGGCGATTCTCTTTCCGCCTTCCCGCGATCCTCGCGCTGGCGGTCCTCACCCTTCTCGTCGTTTTTCTCTCCGGCCGCGCGATCCGCCGGAGCGAAGGCAACCCCGATCCCGTCGTCACAAGACGGGCGCCGGACACCCAGGCGCCGGAAACGGAGCGCTCCGATTTCGGCGGGCTGACCTTTACCGTTCTCTACTCGGACGCGGAGCGTACGAACGGCTTTACCGCCTCCGCGGCCCCCACGCTGATGGCGCGGGGGGACAGCGAGGAGATGGAGATGCTGGAGACGGAGCGCGGGCTCACGCTCCGCTTTACCAAAACCGTCAACGCGTCCGCCCTCCTCGCTCAGGCGGAGGCGTCCGGCGACCTTGAGGCGGACCTTCTCGCCCTGCCGATCTCGGGCGATCTCTCCGAGCTGCTCGCGCGGGGGATGCTGGAGGACCTTTCCTCCCACGCTTCGATCGATCTTTCCCATCCCGCCTACGACAGCGGGGAAAACGCCCCCGCCCCGGTGGGGGGGAAACGCTATCTTCTGACGGGGGCTTTCCTCGTCGGGTATCGGGACGCGGCGTCCGCCGTGATCTACGACAAAACGGCGCTTTCCGCCTTTTACCGGCCGGAGCAGCTGCCGACCGCCCTCGTCGCGGACGGCAAATGGACCTACGACGCGATGAACCGCATCCTCGCGGAGATCAACGGCAGCGTCGACGGCGAAATCGCCTTTTTCCAGATGCGGATCGGCGAGGAGGACGCGCCCTTTTTCTGGATCTCCTCCGGCGCGGACCCGGTCGGGGAAAACGAGGACGGGACCTTGTCCGTCCTGGCGGACGGGGAGGATCCCCTGCGCCGCCTGACCGTTTTGCGGGATAAGATTTACGAGAGCCCCTACCGCGTCTCCGCCGGCAGCGAGGCGGGCAACGCCGTCTTCGTTTTCGGCACGCTCGGACGCTACGGGGAAGCGGACCGGGAGCGCTCCGCGCTTTTGCCGATGCCGAAGATGGAAAGCGACGAGATCCCCTACCGTTCCGCCGTTCTTGCCGACCGGGCGACGGCCGCCGCGGTGCCGAAAAGCGCGGCGGATCCGGAGATCGCCGCGGCCGCGCTGCATTTCCTCTTCTGCCGTTCCTACGAGCTTTATCGGGGGGAATACGCCGCCGACCTCTGCGGAGAGGACGAAACGGACGCCGAGATGCTTTCGGTGATCCTTTCCGGCACGGTCCTCGGCCCGCTTGACGAGTTCGGATACGGGGAGATCCTCTATTCGGTCATCTCCGACGCCGTTACCAAAACCGACGGCGCCTATCCGGACGGAACGGGTCTTCTGAAAAACCTGAGAAAGCGCGGCACCGCGCTGGAGTTCGCCATCAACGTCCTCTCCGAGAAGGCCGCGGAAAACAACGCCGGTTCCTGAGGGGAGAAAAACGAGAACGAGATGAAAAAAGAGATCCGGGACCCCGCCCCGTGCGGGATCTTCCTGCTCGATAAAGGGGAGGGGATGACCTCCCATACCGCCGTTTCCCGCGCCGCGCGCCTTTTCGGCGTCCGGCAGGCGGGACACACCGGCACGCTCGACCCGAACGCGACGGGGCTGCTCGTCGTGCTCGTCGGGCGGGCGGTCAAAGCCGCGGCGCTCTTTCCCGACGGGGAAAAAAGGTACGAAGCGCGTCTTCGCCTCGGGCTGACCTCCGATACCGAGGACGTCTGGGGGGTCCTTTCCCGCCGGACGGAGCCGCTGCCCTCCCCGGAGGAGGTCGCGCGCGCGGCGGCCCGCTTTACCGGCAAGCTCCTCCAGACGCCGCCGATGGTCAGCGCCCTCAAGCGGGACGGGCAAAAGCTCTGCGACCTCGCCCGCCGCGGGATCGCCGTGGAGCGCGAGCCGCGCGAGATCACGGTAAACGCCCTGACCGTTTCGCCGACCGAGCGGGAGGACGAGTACGCTCTTTCCGTCGTCTGCTCGAAGGGAACGTATATCCGCACCCTCTGCGCCGATCTCGGAGAAGCGCTCGGCTGCGGCGCCGTGATGAGCGCCCTGCGCCGGACCGCAACGTGCGGCTTTACCCTTGACGGCGGCGCGATCACGCTTGACGAACTGGAAAAAACGCCGCCCGAAGACCGCGCCGCTCTCCTGCGGCCGGCAGACGCCGCCTTTCCCTCCTTTCCCGCCGTTTTGCTGCCGCCCTTTTACGCCCGTCTGGCGCAAAGCGGCTGCGAGATCTACCAGAAGAAGATCGGGACCGCGTTTCCCGAAGGAGAGCGGGTGCGTTTTTACGACGAAAACGGCTTTTTTGCCTTTGCCGAGGCGCGCGAATACCCCGACGGGAGCGCGCTGAAACCGATCAGACTGATGAGGTTATGAGATGGAGCTCCGCACGGCGCCGAACGGCGTATCCTATCTGACAAGCGGACTTCTCCCCGTCCGGCACGCCTTTTCCACCCGCCTCGGCGGCGTGGGAACGGGGGAGGCGACCGCCTCCCTGAACCTCGTGCCGGGGGAGCTGGAAGACGAAAGCGTTACGCGGGAGAACCTCCGCCTCTTTTCCGAGGCGGTGGGGTTTTCCCTTTCCCGGCTCGTTTCCCTGCGGCAGGTCCACTCGGCGCGCGTGCTGCGCGTGAGCGGGGCCGACGCCGGAAAAGGGCTGACCGTTTTTGCGGATGATACCGCGGACGGGTACGTAACGGCGGAGAGGGGACTCTTTATCGCCGTCCGCACCGCCGACTGCGTGCCGATCCTGCTCTGCGACCCGGAAAGCGGCGTCGTCGGGGCGCTGCACGCCGGATGGCGCGGCACCTTTGCCGGGATCGCCCCGGCGGGGGTGGAGCGGATGGAGGAGGCGGGCGCAGACCGCCGCCGCATCCGCGCCGTGATCGGTCCCTCGATCGCCGGTCCCTGCTACGAAACGGGCGAGGAGGTCCGGGACGCCGCCTCGGACCGTCCCCGTTTGCGGGACGCCGTGTTTACCCCGTCCCCCCGCGCCGGACGGTTTTTCTGCGATCTGCCGCTCGCCAACCGTCTTCTTTTGCTGGAGGCGGGACTTTCCCCGGAGAATATCGAACTGTCCGGCCTCTGCACCCATTGCAGAGAGGACCTCTTTTTCTCCCACCGGCGGATGCAGGGCCGACGGGGGACGATGCTCTCGGTGATCGGCCTGGAGGAAACGCGATGAAGGAAACGGCCTGCTGCTTTACCGGGCACCGCTCGATCCCCGCGGCGGAGGCGGGGGCGCTTTCGCGCAAACTGGACGAAACGCTCCGCGGCCTCTACGCCCGCGGCTACCGGCAGTTTTGCTGCGGGGGCGCGCTCGGCTTCGATACGATGGCGGCGCGCGCCGTCCTCCGGCTGAAGGAGAGCCGCCCGGACGCCGCCCTGCTGCTCTTTCTCCCCTACCCGGAGCAGGACGGGAACTGGCGCGCGGAGGACCGCGCGGAGTACCGCCGGATCCTCGCCCTTGCGGACGCCGTCAGCTACGCGAGCGAGGGCTATACCGCCGGCTGTATGCACGCGCGCGACCGCCAGCTTGCGGACGCCGCCTCCGTCTGCGTCGCCTATCTGGTCCGCCCCGCCGGCGGCACCTTTTACACCGTCTGTTACGCCCGCCGAAACGGGCTTGAAATCGTCAATCTGGCGTAAACGAAAGGAACGTTATGAAAATCAGCACCAAGACAAAGGTAAGAGCCGCCGTGCTCGTCAGTTTTCTTCTCGGGATCGCCGCCGCCGCGCTCCGTTACCGGCTGTTGACCGAGCACTACGAGGTTTACACCCGCTCCGCTTTCAATCCGCGGTACACCGGCCGCTACGAGGGAGGAGAGGGACTCCGCCTTGCGTACGCGCTGGTGATCCTTTTCGGCGCCGCGCTGATCGCCGGCTTTGCGCTGCTGATCCGCCGCCGTCTCCGCGGCTACGCCAAAACGAGCGGGGGCAACGCCTATCTGATGGCCTCTCTCTTCCTCGTGTTCGGGATCTTCTTCCTCGCCTTCGATCTTCTGCGCGATCCGTTCACCTCTTTTTCCGTCCTGCGGACGATGCTGCTCGTCGTGTCCGCGCTCTCCGTCGGCGCGATCTTCTATTTCTGTTTCCAGCGCGGAGCGGAGCGGGACGGGCTCAACGCCCTTCTCGGCGTCTTTCCCGCGTTTTTCCCCGTTCTGCTCGCTTTTGCCGTCTATTTTGACCGCAATATGTCGATCACCGATCCGCAAAAGAGCGTCTTTACGCTGGCGGCCGTCTTTGCCGGGCTGTTTTTTGCCCAGGAGGCGCACGACTACCGCGAGCGGATCGGGATGGCGGCCTACCTCTTCTGCGGTCTTTGCACGGTACTGTTCGGCACGGCGTTCTGCGCGCCCGATCTCGTCTACGCCGCTCTCCATCCCGAAACGCCCGTGCTGCTCTCCATCTCGCTTGATATCGCCGTCGCTTCCTTCGTCGTTTTCGCCGCGATCCAGCTTTGCTTCCTCCATCACGCCCGCCGCGGCGCCGTGAAACGAGAGGCCGCGGCATGAAGACCCTGCTCGTTATCGACGCAAACAGCATCATCAACCGCGCGTTCTACGGCGTTGCGCCGTTGACCGCCCCCTCCGGCCTGCACACCAACGCCGTGTTCGGGCTGGTCAACACGGTCGCCTCCCAGATGGACGCGCTCAAGCCGGACGCCGTCGTCGCCGCCTTCGATCTGAAAGCCCCGACCTTCCGGCACAAGCTCTACGACGCCTACAAGGCGGGCCGCCGCCCCATGCCGCCGGAGCTTTCCGAGCAGTTTCCCGCCGCCCGCCGCGCGCTCGCGGCGATGGGCGCTTTCATCGCGGAAAAGGAGGGGTACGAGGCGGACGACGTTCTCGGCACCTTCGCCCGCGAGGCGAAGGAGCGCGGCGATACGCGCACCTACCTCCTCACCGGCGACCGGGACAGTCTGCAGCTCGTCGACGAGCGCACGACCGTCCTGCTCGCGGGCAACCGCGAGACCGCGGCGATCGACCCGGCGGAGTTCTTCTCCCGTTACGGGGTTCCGTCCGATCGGTTCGTGGACGTCAAGGCCCTGATGGGCGACTCCTCCGATAACATCCCCGGCGTCCCCGGGATCGGGGAAAAGACCGCGCTCAAGCTGATCGCCGCCTACGGCGATCTCGATACCCTCTACGCCTCGCTCGATGCGGCGGATCTGCCGGAAAAGCAAAAGGAAAAACTGCGCGCCGGCCGGGATTCGGCTTATCTCTCCCGTACCCTTTCCCGCATCGAACGGAACGCCCCCCTCGGCTTCGGGCTGGCGGAGGCGGAAAAGGCGGAGCGGGACGACGCCGCGCTGGCGGAGCTTTTCCGGGAGCTCGGATTTGCCAAACTGACCGAGCGCTTTGCGCTCAAAGCGGACAAACTGACCGACGGCGCGCCGGAAGGGGCGAAGACGGTCACGGCAGAAGAATCGCTTACCCTCGCCCGGGGCGGGACCGTCGTCTTTTCCTTCACCGCGGAGGGGGATCTCTCCTTTTCCGTCGGGGAGGAGGCGTACACGCTCCCCGCGGCTGAGATCGGCGCGGCGGCGGAGCTGTTCGGCGGCGGGTATTCCCTCGTCTGCCACGATCTCAAGGCGGCGTGCGCGCGCCTGGGGCGCTCGGTCTCGGGCTGCGTTTTCGATACGATGCTCGCCGCTTATCTCGACGATCCGGGCGCAAGCGACTATTCTCTCGCCGCCCTTACCTCCCGCTACCCGCCAGAGAAGGGCGGGACCTCTCCCGTCCGCTATATCGCCTATCTCCGGGAAACCCTTTCCCGCCGGCTCGCGGAGAGCGGAGCGGACAGGCTCCTCTCCGAGGTCGAGATCCCCGTCGCCGTTCTCCTGTACGAGATGGAGCGGGACGGCGCGCTCGTCGACCGGGAGGGTCTGCGGGATTTCGGCCGTCAGCTTGCGGGGATCGCCCAGGGGCTGGAAGAGCAGATCTATCTGCTGGCCGGCCGGCCGTTCAATATCAATTCTCCCAAACAGCTCGGGACCGTCCTTTTTGAGGAGCTGGGGCTCAAAGCCCCCAAAAAGACGAAAAGCGGCTATTCCACCGCCTCCGACGTGCTGGAAAAGCTCGCCTTTCACCACGAGATCGTCTCCCTCGTGCTGGAATACCGGCACGTGACCAAGCTCAATTCCACCTTCGTCGTCGGTCTTTCGGACGCCGCGGACGCGGAGGGGCGGGTTCATACCTCCTTCCACCAGTGCGGGACGGCGACGGGGCGGCTCTCCTCCTCCGACCCCAACCTCCAGAACATCCCGATCCGCACCGAGCTCGGGCGCCGGATGCGGCAGTTTTTCACGGCGCCGGAGGGGATGCTGCTCGTGGACGCGGACTACTCGCAGATCGAGCTGCGGCTGCTCGCCCACCTTTCGGGGGACGAGAATATGATCCGCGCCTTCCGGGAAGGGGAGGACATCCACCGCTCCACGGCGGCGGCGGTCTTCGGCGTGCCGGAGGAGATGGTCACGCCCGAGATGCGCAAGAGCGCCAAGGCGGTCAACTTCGGGATTGTGTACGGGATCGGGGCGTTCTCCCTCTCGGAGGATCTCGGCATCTCCCGCCGGGAGGCGGCGGACTATATCGAGAGCTACTACGCCCGCTATCCGAAGATCCGGGAGTATCTCGACCGGACGGTCGAAGCGGCGCGGGAAACGGGCTATACGACCACCCTCTTCGGGCGGCGGCGGAAGATCCCGGAGCTTTCCTCCTCCAATCACAACCTCCGCGCCTTCGGCGAGCGGGTCGCGATGAACAGCCCGATCCAGGGCAGCGCCGCCGATCTGATCAAGATGGCGATGGTCGCCGTTGACCGGCGGCTGAAGGAAAACGTCCCCGGCGCGCGTATCATTTTGCAGGTACACGACGAGCTGATCTGCGAGGCGCCGGAAAAGGACGCCGAGCGGGTCGCCCGGATCCTCTCGGAGGAGATGGAACGCGCCGTTACCCTTTCCGTGCCTCTGCCTGCCGACGCGGGGATCGGGAAAAACTGGCTTGCCTGCCGCTGAAAAGGAGAATTATGGGAAAAACGCTTAAGATTATCCTCGTTTTCGGGGTCTTTCTCGTGATCGGGCTGTTTATCGGCCGGATCGCGCTTACCTACTACTATCCCGCGGAGGTCAAACGGGTCCTGCCGAACGCGGCGCTCGCCGCCGGGTGGGAGGCGGCGGGGGAGGACGCCCGCGCCTTTACCCAGGAGCCGGTCGCTCCCTACGACGACCGCAAAAAAGGCCGTTTCTTTTTCACCGAGCTGCTCTGCGTTCCCTGCGCAAAACAGGTGCAGGTCACCGTCCGCTATAACCGGAGCACGCTGGAGGATCTCCGCGTAACAAAGTCGCTTCCCCTCGCGCCGGAAGGAGACAGCCCGGAGCTGCGCTTTTATCTGCGGGAGGGCAAGGCCGACGAAGAAGGGAATATTCAGGCGGGCCGGATCCTCTCGGTGTCCGAATACCGCTACGACAGCGCCTTTATGTATCACTACCGCCGCCTCGTTTTTGACGGCGTCACCCCCGATTTCGGCTCCTATCTCTACCTCGACGTGTACTACGGCGAGGCGGACGTGGAGACCGAAGAGCCCTACGGCAGTATGCTGATCTACGTGCCGGAGAAGGAAACGGAGGACGTTTCCCTCACCGCCGCGCAGATCACGCCGGCCGCCTGATCGGACGGAGGAACCGATATGACGAAATTATGGATCTACGGGATCGCCGCCGTTCTCTGCGCGGCGCTGCTCACCTTCTCCGCCACGCCGGCGGTGCGGGTGCTCGCCTTCCGGATCAACGCGGTGGACCGCCCGCGCCCGCGCGACGGGCGGCGGATGCACCGGCGGACCGTCCCCCGCATCGGGGGGCTGGCGATGTTCTTTTCCTTTCTGATCGTAACGGTCGCGTTCTGCGACTTCTCGCCGCTGCTTGCCGCGCTGCTTCTCGGCGGACTGCTGCTCGTCGCGCTCGGGATCGTCGACGACGTCGTCTCCCTCAAGGCGTGGGTCAAGGCGCTCGTCCAGTTCGGCGTTTCCTTTATCCCCGTTCTTTTCGGGCTGCGGATCAGCTTTTTTTCCTGGTTCGGCGGGCGGGTCGAGCTCGGCGTCTTCAGTATTCCCGTTACCGTCTTCTGGATCATGGCGCTCACGAACGCGATCAACCTGATCGACGGGCTCGACGGGCTGGCGTGCGGCGTTTCCGCGATCTCCTCCCTTTCGATGACGGTCGTTACCATCCTCAACGGCGACCCCGTCTCCGCCCTCTTCTGCGCGATCCTCGCGGGGAGCTGCGCGGGTTTTCTGCCCTTCAACTCCAATCCCGCCAAGATCGAGATGGGGGATACGGGCGCGCTCTTCCTCGGCTATACGATGGCGGTCCTTTCGGTGTCGGGGCTCTTTAAGGTCCACGCCGCCATCTCGATTCTGATCCCGCTTTCCGTCTTCGGGCTGCCGCTCTTCGATACCTTTTTTGCGATCGCGCGGCGCCTTGCCCGGGGGCAGAGCCCCTTCAAGCCGGACCGCGGGCATCTGCACCACCGTTTGGTGGAAATGGGCTTCGGGCACCGGCAGAGTGTGAAGATCCTCTACGCGATCAGCGGGATCCTCGGCGTTGCCGCCGTGCTCCTCACGGAGGACTCGCTTCTCCCCGCGCTGATCCTCTTTGCCGCCGCCTTTGCCCTGATCCTGGTTACCTATCATATTATGAAAAACGAAAAGACCCGCGTCCTCTCCGGCCTGCATAACATGGACGCCGACCCCGGCGACTGCCCCGGCGGAGCGGACCCCGAAGCAAAAAAAGAAAAAACGGAGGAAAACCAAAACCCATGAAAAAAGCCGTTATCACCGTGATCGGGCACGACAGTCTCGGCATCATCGCCAAGGTGAGCGCCCGCTGCGCCGACTGCGGCGTGAACATCACCGAGATCACGCAGAGCGTACTCTCCGAGTATTTTGCGATGATCATGCTCGTGGACATCAGCCGGTTGAACGTTCCCTTCGCGTCGTTTGTGGACGCCATGGCGGAACTGGGGAAGGAAAACGCCCTGGAGATCCGCGCGATGCACGAGGATATTTTCGACGCGATGCACCAGATCTGAAAGGGAAGACCATGTTAAACACAAGCGATATTCTGGAAACCGTCCATATGATCCGGGAGGAGAACCTCGACGTGCGTACCGTTACCGTCGGGATCTCGCTTTTCGACTGCGTGTCCGACGACGTCGGGCGCCTCTGCGGCCGGATCTACGATAAAATCACCAAAAAAGCGGAAAAGCTCGTTTCCGTCGCCTCGGAGATCGAAAAGGAGTACGGCGTGCCGATCGTCAACCGGCGCGTTTCGGTCACT
The DNA here is from genome assembly GCA_946410595.1 of uncultured Clostridia bacterium. Classification (GTDB taxonomy): domain Bacteria; phylum Bacillota; class Clostridia; order Oscillospirales; family CAG-272; genus RUG12395. Next base: position 14,627 of record CAMKAU010000015.1, on the reverse strand, counting down.
CCCGTTTCCCTCATCTGCGGCGGCGCCTCGCCCGAGGACTGCGTCCGGATCGCCAAGACCCTCGACCGCGCCGCGGATACCCTCGGCGTCAACTTCATCGGCGGGTACAGCGCGCTCGTGCAGAAGGGAAGTACCGTCGGCGCGGAGAACCTGATCCGCTCGATCCCCGAGGCGCTCGCCGAAACGAAGATCGTCTGCTCCTCGGTCAACGTCGCCTCCACCAAGGCGGGGATCAATATGGACGCCGTGGCGGAGATGGGCCGCGTCATCAAAAAGACGGCGGCTCTGACCGCGGCAGAGGACGGCATCGGCTGCGCCAAGCTTGTCGTCTTCGCCAACGTCCCGGAGGACAACCCCTTTATGGCGGGGGCGTTCCACGGGATCGGCGAGGGGGACCTCGCCGTCAACGTCGGTGTTTCCGGCCCCGGCGTCGTCGCCAGCGCCGTCCGGCGGGCGGGCCCCGTTTCCTTCGGCGAGCTCTCCGACGTGATCAAAAAGACCGCCTTCAAGATCACCCGCGTGGGGCAGCTCGTCGCCTACGAGGCGTCCAAACGCCTCGGCATCCCCTACGGGATCGTCGATCTTTCCCTTGCTCCCACCCCCGCCGTCGGCGACTCGGTCGCGCGGATCCTCGAGGAGATGGGGCTGGAGGTGTGCGGGACCCACGGCACCACCGCCGCCCTCGCGCTCCTCAACGACGCCGTCAAAAAGGGCGGCGTGATGGCGTCCTCCCACGTGGGGGGACTCTCCGGGGCGTTCATCCCCGTCTCGGAGGACGCGGGAATGATCAGCGCCGCCGCCTGCGGCGCCCTCTCGATCGAAAAGCTCGAGGCGATGACCGCCGTCTGCTCGGTCGGTCTCGATATGATCGCCGTTCCCGGCGATACCCCGGCGGAAACGATTTCCGCCGTGATCGCGGACGAGATCTCGATCGGCGTGATCAATACCAAAACGACCGCCGTCCGCCTGATCCCCGCGCCGGGCAAACAGGTCGGGGACACCGTTACCTTCGGCGGGCTGCTCGGCTCCGCGCCGGTCATGCCGCTGCGTACCGCCTCCCCCGCCGCCTTCATCGCCCGCGGCGGCCGGATCCCCGCCCCGATCCACAGCCTCAAAAACTGAGAGACGCCCGAAAAGGAGGTTTTCATGCGCAGATCGGTGATCCTATACGACGTCGCGTGCATCTTTTTCGTCTTTTTCTCGGCGGTTGCCGCCTGCGTTCTCGCCGTCACGCGCCGCGCGGACGCGCTTTTCTGCGGCGGGCTCTTCTCCGTTCTTTACTGGTATCAGCTGATCCTGCTCGCTCTCCCCGCCCTGCTTGCGGAGATCGAAGCGCTGCGGCTCTTTCGTTTTCTCCTCTTTTTCCTCCCGCCGGGGCGGAAATATTATCTCTTTTTCAATCTCTGCTTTCTCGGTTATATCGTCTTTACCGTATGGCAGCTTTCCCGCATCCTCTCCCTCGGCTGGAGCGCGGGACGGGTCATCGCCCTCCTGATCGCGTCGGTGATCTGCCTTTTTCTGCGGGGGATCTACTATCTCCTGCGGATGATCACCCTCGGACGCCTTGCGGGAAACGGCGGCTGAAATTCGGGAAAGGTCTTGAAAACCGGAGTTTTCTGATATATAATAAAAAATACGCTTTGAAAAAACGGAGGTATCGTAATGTTCCACTTTTTACTGGATGAAACCGCTGACGCCGCGCAGCAGGGCAGCGGGATGCAGCTCGTCTCGACGCTGATCATGCTCGGCGTCGTCGTCGTCGTTTTCTATCTCTTTGTGATGCGCCCGCAGAAAAAACAGGAAAAGGAAGCGCAGGATATGCGCAACTCCCTGCAGGTCGGGGACGAGGTCACCACCATCGGCGGGATCATCGGCAAGATCATCAGCATCAAGGACGAGACCTTTATGCTGGAGACCGGCAAGGATAAGACCCGCATCCGCTTCCTCAAATCCGCCGTCCGCTCCGTCGACGTGAAGGCGGAGGATACGATCGACGCGGAAAAGGCGGCGCAGAAGGCGGCGGAAAAGGAAAATAAATAAGGCATACTTTCCCCTTTTTCTTCATACTCTGTTCTGAAACGAAACGGTTTTCCGGAGGGGTTATGAAGAAAACGAAACCGACCCGCGCGGGACGCGGCGAGCGAGGCAAAAGGGGAGGAAAGCCGTGGCTCTGCCTTCTCAGAGCGGCGGCGTTTACGCTGCTTTCTCTCCTTCTCTTTCTCCTGCTTTCCTCGGCGGTCATCTGCCGGACGGCGGATCCCGCCCGCAGCGCGATCCTCGCGGCGGGCGCGTCGCTTCTGTTCGGCGCCGCCGCGTGCGGCTTCTTTTCGGTACGGTTCTGTCCGGAGAGGCCGTTTTTCGCCGCGCTGGCGGTCTCCGCCTGCTTTGTTTTGCTGTTCTTGATCCTTTCTCTCTGCCTGTCCCTCTTTTCGGCGGGAGCGCTTCCGGGGTACGCCGCGTTTCTCCTGCTCTCCCTCCTCTTTGCCCGTCTTTTTACCCTCAAGCCGAAGCGCAAACGCGCCTCCCGCAGATTTTAACAGATGTTCTGATAAAGGAAGTAAACCGATATGAGATGGATGTCTTTGAATGAAGTGCGCGAAAAGTACCTCTCCTTCTTCGAGTCGAAGGGGCACCTTCGCCTGCCCAGCTTTCCCCTCGTTCCGCAAAACGACAACAGTTTGCTGCTCATCAACTCCGGCATGGCGCCGATGAAAAAGTTTTTCACCGGCGAGGAGGAGCCGCCGCGCCGCCGGGTAACCACCTGCCAGCGCTGCATCCGCACGCCGGATATCGACCGCGTCGGGATCACCGCCCGCCACGGCACCTATTTTGAGATGCTCGGCAATTTCTCCTTCGGCGATTATTTCAAAAAAGAGGCGATCCCGTGGGCGTGGGAGTTCCTCACCAAATGGCTGGAGATCCCGGAAGAACTGCTTTACCCCTCGATCTTTGAAAACGACGAGGAGGCCTTCGCGATCTGGACCCGGGACGTCGGCGTTCCCGCGGAAAAGGTCGTCCGTCTCGGCCGGGAGGATAACTTCTGGGAGCACGGCTCCGGCCCCTGCGGCCCCTGCTCGGAGATCTACTTCGACCGCGGGGAGAAGTACGGCTGCGGCAAGCCGGACTGCAAGCCCGGCTGCGACTGCGACCGCTACATGGAGATCTGGAACAACGTTTTCTCCCAGTATAACAACGACGGCAAAGGCAACTACACCGAACTCAAACAGAAAAATATCGATACCGGCATGGGGCTGGAACGGCTGGCGTGCGTGCTGCAGGGGGTGGACAACCTTTTTGAGGTCGATACCGTCCGCCGGATCCTCGATACCGTCTGCGCCTACGCCGGCAAGAGCTACGGCGCGGATCACAAAAACGACGTTTCCATCCGCGTCATCACCGACCATATCCGCGGCGCGACGTTCATGATCAGCGACGGGATTCTCCCCTCCAACGAAGGCAGAGGGTACGTCCTCCGGCGCATTATCCGCCGCGCCGCCCGCCACGGCAGACTGCTCGGGATCAAGCGCGCCTTCCTCTCCGATCTCTGCGAGGTCGCCATCGAGCAGAACGAGGGCGCGTACCCCGAACTTACCGAGCGCCGCGAGTATATCAAAAAGGTCCTCTCGGTGGAGGAGGAGCGCTTCGACGCGAAGATCGACTCCGGCATGGAGATCCTCTCCAAACTGATCGCCGAGGCAAAGGAAAAGGGCGAGACCGTCCTCTCCCCCGACGGGGTCTTCGAGCTGCACGATGCGTTCGGCTTCCCGGTGGACATCACCCGCGAGATCGCCGCGGACGCGGGGCTTTCCGTGGACGAGGAGGGTTTTGAAAAACGGATGAAGGAGCAGCGCGACCGCGCCCGCGCGGCCCGCGCCGACATCGGCGGCTGGAGCAACCAGTCAAAGACCTTCCTCGCGGAGCTCCCCAAGACCGAGTTTACCGGCTATACCGGCACCTCCGGCGAGGGCAGGGTCCTCGCGCTGCGCGCCGACGACGAGGCGCTCGAGCGCGTAACGGACGGGGAGTTTACCCTCGTCCTCGACCGCACCCCCTTCTACGCCGAAAGCGGCGGACAGGTCGGGGATACCGGCCGCGTCCATAACCATAACTTCACCGCCGAGGTCCTCGATACCAAAAAGATCGACGGCGTCTGGCTGCACCTCTGCCGCGCGGTCTCCGGCACGCTCGCCCTGGGCGATACGCTCACGCTGGAAGCGGACGCCGACCGCCGCGCCGCCATCGCCCGCAACCACACCGCCTGCCATCTTCTCCAGGCGGCGCTCCGCCGCGTGCTCGGCTCCCACGTCGAGCAGGCCGGCTCCTACGTGGACGAACACCGCGTCCGCTTCGACTTTACCCACTTCCAGCCGGTCACGCCGGAGGAGCTTGCCAAAACGGAAGAACTCGTCAACGCGGAGATCCTGCGCGGCGAGCCGGTCGTTACTACCGAAACGGATCTGGAAAACGCCAAAAAGCTGGGCGCGATGGCGCTCTTCGGGGAAAAGTACGGCAAGGTCGTCCGCCTCGTGAAGGCCGGGGACTTCTCCGCCGAGCTCTGCGGCGGCACCCACCTCGATAACACCGCCAAAGCGGGACTCTTCCTCATCCTCTCCGAGTCGTCGGTCGCCGCCGGCGTCCGCCGGATCGAGGGGACCACCGGCCTCGGCGTTCTCTCCGAGATCGCCGGGCGCGAAAAAATCCTTACCGAAACGGCAAAGGAACTCAAGGCGAACACCGTCGCCGAGCTGCCGCGCCGCGTCCTCTCCCTCCGGGAGGAGATGAAGGAGCTGCGCCGCGCCCTCGACGCCGCGAACGAAAAACTCTCCGCCGCCAAACTGGACGACGTGCTGAAAAACAAAAAGCAGATCGGCCCCGTCTTCTTCCTCGCCGCAAAACTCGAGATGAAGCCGGATTCCGCCCGTCTCCTCTGCGATAAGATCAAGGCGGAGCAGCCGGATACCGTCGCCCTCTTCGCCGCGGTAAACGACGGCAAGCTCAACTTCGCCGCCGCCTGCGGCCCGGACGCCGTCAACCACGGCGCCAACGCCGGCGCCCTCTGCAAGGCGGCAGCCGTCCTCTGCGGCGGCAACGGCGGAGGCCGTCCCGATTCCGCTATGGCGGGCGGCAAAGACCTCTCCCGTATCGACGAAGCCCTCGCCGCCGCCGAGCAGACCCTCGCCGGGATGGTGAAGTAAGAAAAAAAGTCTTCCTTTTCTGAAGAAAAGGAAGCGAAAAGACTTTTCAAAAAGGGAAGAAAAAGCGTTACAAAGCGAACAGAGGCCAAAACGCCGGTCGGTACGTCTGACCGGCGTTTTGTTTGGGCAAAAGCGGGATGAAAACAGCGAAAACAAAGCAAACCGAATACGAAAGGCGACCCGGTATGGATGGGTCGCCTTTCTGTTTTCATCGAACGGCAGGAGCAAGCCCCTGCCCTACAAGTGCACGCCGCACGCCTCCCCGGTCGTAGGGCAGGGGCTTGCTCCTGCCGCCTCGATTTGTTCTGGCTATGCAGGATGTTCGCATCTTCTAGAGGCAAAGCTTCCTTTGCGCCGCAGGCGCAAGCTTCATTGCCGCGCGGCGGACGAGCGCGGCCCGGCGTGCCGGGGAGCGGGCGCGTTTGCAAGGTTTTTTTGCGGGTCTTGGCTTTTGTCAAAGCAAAACGCCGGTCAGACGTACCGACCGGCGTTTTGGCCTCTTTTTGCTTTGTAATGCTTTTCTCTTTTCCTTTTTTGAAAAGTCTTTTGCCTACTTTTCTTCAGAAAAGTAGGGCTTTTCGCTTCCTTTTCTTCAGAAAAGGAAGTCTTTTATTTTTTCTTCTTCACCGCGCGCTGGATCGCTTTGACTGCTTCCACGATCGGGATCACGAGGAAGGCGAGGCCGAGGGCGACGAGGTATTCGACGAGGCTGACGGAGGTGAAGCCGAACGCCTTCGCGAGGAAGGGGATCTCCACGACGGCGGTGGCGAGGAGGAGACTGCCGACCATAGCCGCCCAGAGGATCTTATTGTGGCTGTGGAGGGTAAAGACGCTCTTTCTCTGCGAACGCATATTGAAGCTGTGGAAGATCTCGCACATATTCATCGTGAGGAACGCCATCGTCATCCCGTCGGGGGAGACGCCGGAGGGCAGCTCAACGCGCCCCGCCTCGATGCAGTGTCCGATCAGGTAGGAGGCGAGGGTGATCAGGGTGATGAGGACCCCCTGATAGGCGATATCGAACCCGACGCCGCCGGAGAAGATCCCGTCCTTTGCGTCGCGGGGCGGGCGCGTCATCACGTCCGGCTCCGCCTTTTCCATCCCGAGGGCGAGAGCGGGGAAGCAGTCTGTGATCAGGTTGATAAAGAGCAGGTGGACGGGCTTGAGGAGGGTAAAGCCGAGGAGGGTGGCGAAGAAGACGCCGAGCACCTCGCTCATATTGGAGGCGAGCAGGAACTGGATCGCCTTGCGGATATTGTCGTAGATCTTGCGTCCCTCGCCGACCGCGCCGACGATGGTGGCAAAGTTATCGTCCGCAAGGACCATATCCGCCACGTTCTTCGTTACGTCGGTCCCGGTGATGCCCATGCCCACGCCGATATCGGCGGATTTGATCGACGGAGCGTCGTTGACGCCGTCGCCGGTCATCGCGGTAATAAAGCCCTTTTTGCGCCAGGCGTTGACGATGCGGACTTTATGCTCCGGCTGGACGCGGGCGTAAACGCCGAAGGTCTCGATCCGCTCGGCGAGATCCTCCTCGGAGATCAGATCGAGCTCCGCGCCGGTCAGCGCCTGCGAGGAGTCGGCGATGATGCCCAGCTCCCGCGCGATCGCCACGGCGGTGTCCTTGTGGTCGCCGGTGATCATCACGGGGCGGATGCCGGCGCCGCGGCATTCCCCGATCGCGGCCTTCACCTCGGGGCGGACGGGGTCGATCATCCCGGTCATCCCGATCCAGCAGAGATCCCGCTCCAGGAAGTCCGGCTCGCTGCTGCCGGGCAGATCGCCGTCCCACGCGCGGGTCGCGGCGGCAAGCACGCGCAGCGCCTTGTCCGCCATCCGTTTGTTGTCCGCGAGGATCCCGGCTCGTTTTTCCTCGGTCAGCGGGAGGCGGTTGCCGCCCTCGTAGAAGAAGGCGCAGCGTTTGAGGACCTCGTCCGGCGCGCCCTTGGTGTACTGGACGTAGGCGTTCCCGTCCCGGTGGACGGTGCTCATCATCTTGCGGGAGGAGTCAAAGGGCGCCTCGGTCACGCGGGGCCGCCCGTGTTCCAGCTTATACTTCGGCAGTTCGTTTTCGGCGGCAAAGTTCACCAGCGCCGCCTCGGTCGGCTCGCCCTCCGCGCGCCCGGTCTCGGGGTTGAGGATCGCGTCGTTGCAGAGCGCCATCGCAACGGCGAGGAGCCGGGTGTCCCCGGTATGCTCCACGACCGTCATCTTGTTCTGCGTGAGGGTGCCGGTCTTGTCCGAGCAGATCACCTGCGTACAGCCGAGCGTTTCCACGGCGGTCAGGCGGCGGATCACGGCGTTTTTGCGGCTCATATTCGTCACGCCGATCGAAAGCACGACGGTCACGACGGTGGCAAGCCCCTCGGGGATCGCGGCAACGGCGAGGGAAACGGCGATCATAAAGGTATTGAGGATGGTGGTCAGCGAATAGTCGTTTCCGATCACAAGATTAAAGAGGAAGATAAAAACGCAGATCCCCAGCACGAGGAAGGAGAGGGTCTTGCCGAGGGCGTTCAGCTTTTTCTGGAGGGGCGTTTCCTCCTCGGCGGTCGCCGCCAGAACGCCGGCGATCTTGCCCATCTCGGTCTCCATCCCGGTCCGGGTCACGACGGCTTTGCCGCGGCCGTAGACGACGGTGGAGCCCATATAGCACATATTGCGCCGGTCGCCGAGCGGGATCTCCCCGTCGGGGAGGGCGGCGGCGTCCTTGTTGACCGGCACGCTCTCGCCGGTGAGGGCGGCCTCCTCGATCTTCAGAGAGGCGGCCTCAAGGAGCCGTCCGTCCGCGGGGACGGAGTCGCCCGCCTCGAGGATGATGATATCGCCCGGCACGAGCTCGGTCGAGTGCAAAACGACCTGTCTGCCGTCCCGCAGGACCTTGCAGGTCGCGGCGGTCATCGTTTGCAGCGCTTCGATCGCCGCCTCCGCCTTGCTCTCCTGGAAGACGCCGAGCACGGCGTTGAGAAAGACGACGACGAGGATGATGAAGACCTCGGTCAGGCTCTCGTGCGCGAGAACGTTCGTCACGGCGGACACGGCCGCCGCCGCGAGCAGGATGAGGAGCATCGGGTCTTTCAGTTCTTCAAAAAAGCGGCGGAGGATCCCCGGCTTTTTCGCTTCGCGCAGTTTGTTTTCCCCGTAGGTTTCTCTGCGCTTTTCGCTCTCGGAGCCGGTCAGCCCCTCCTCGGAGGTTTCCAGCTCCCGCAAAACGTCTTTTGCGTCGCGCGCGTATTCTTTTTCCAACATAACACTTCCTTTCCGGGAGAAAAAAAGACTCATACGGCGGCGCCGTATGAGTCTCATTCTTTACAAGCTTCCCGGGCCTTGCGGCCGTTTTGACGGTAGGCTTCGCCTTCCGGCGGAATTACTCCCTCAATGCAAGGCGATTATATCATCTTCCCGCGGGTTTGTCAAGTCTTTTCTCCGTTCACGGAACGTTCAAAAAAACCGGTGGAAAAGTTCGCAATTTCGTGGTATACTATGCGCAGATTTTCCCGGACGGGAAAAAGGAAAGGAAACGGGGGAAATGGGACAGTTTTTGACGCTGTACGGGAGCGGCGAGCTCTCTCTCCGCCAAACGGAAGAAAACCTCCTCGCGCTCAACGGCGAGCTTGCCGGACACGCGCTGGCGCTCTCGCGCGAACAGGCGGCGGCGATCGCCGAGGCCCGGCGCCACGCGCTGGCGGCCAACGGCCGCGCGGAGTTTTGCGGCGGGATCCCGGAGAAGATCGTACGCGCCTTTGCGGATTCGCCCTACGTGGACAACGCCACCTTCGCCGAGACGGTCGCCGAGCTGCTCGACCTCTTTTATACCTATAAAAACGAAACGCTCGACCGGATCGGGGACGACGATCTGATCGCGTATATGAAAAAGTACTATAACGGGGTCTGCCGCGGGTCGCTGGATCTCTTGGCGGGGATCGAGCTGGAGCGGCTCGCGCGCGACGTGCGCGCGGGACGGAAAGGGGAAGCGATGGATCTCCCCTCCGGCCGCGACGTAACGGACGACGATTTTTCCGGCGGAGAAGACGGGGAAGGGGCGTGGAACGATGACGGACAGGAAAGCTGAAGCGCCCGTGCGCGGCGCCCGGATCGACGACGCGGTCCTCCGCCGGCGGGACTGCCTCTCCGCGCTGGCGGAGGAGGCGCTTGCCTGCGGCGCGATGGACGAGGCGGAAGCAAGCGGGCTGCGCGCCGAGTGTTTTGCGGTTCTTGCCCGCCTGCTCGAGCGGTACGCGGGGTCGGAGACGACCTCGGTCCGCGCGGAGACGGCGGAGGCGATCCTCTCCTCGCTCTCCTACTCGATCGGACTGGCGCTCAAAACCTGCGAAACGGCGGACGGCGCGCTGGAAGCGCTCCGCGCGGAGAAGCCGCAGCGCCTGTGGGAGCGCGGGGTCAAACGCGCGGAAAACCTCACAAACGTCGCCCGCGTGATGTACGCCCGCCTGAAGGCGCGGTTTTTTGAAAGCCCGAACGTCTTCTGGACGGAAACGCTTTCCTCCGAACTGCCGAGCTTTTTCCGTTTGTACGAGCCGGCGTTTTCCGCCGATCAGGCGCATTTTTCCGGCTCTTATCCGCTGCTTTCCCCGGTGCGGGAGGCGGCGGGCGTGGAGTTTGCCCTCGGGTATCTCGCGGCGCTGGAGCGGGAAAACGCCTTTCTGCGCTCCTTCTCCCGCGAAACGGTGGACAAGCTCCTCCTCTCCTATCACCGGGATTACGCCCGCGTGCCGATGAACCTCTGCGAGCCGGTGCTGACGACCGCCTGCGGCTGCGCCCTGCTCGGCAAAAAGATCTACCCCCTCGCGCTGACGGAGGAGGACGTGAGCGCCCTGCGGGAAAAGCTGCTCTCCGCGGGCCGGGAAAAAGCGATCGCTCTCCTTCGCGGCGCGGCGGAGACGGTTTTTGACGACTGCCGCCTATCCGCCCGGACGCGCGCGTACTTTGCGGGAGAAACGGACCGCGTCGCCGCCGCGGCGTACGCGCAGGCGGAAAAGGGGTCGCTTGAGCGGGTCTTTCTCACCCCGCGCCGCGAGGAGGCGGCGCCCGCCGTCTTCTCCTTCGGCGAGCCGATGGAGGACAAAAAATACCGTCTGCTCCTCGAACAGCTGGGAGAATGCGAAAAAACCGAGGAAAAACTGGCGCTTATCCGCCGCTCGGTCCGTTCTCTCGCCGATCTGGAGTCGCTCTTGCAGGACGCGGACCTCAGCGCCGCGGAAACGGGCGCGATCCTCTCCTCGATCAGCCCGGTCGAGTTTGCCGCGCTCGGCAAACGCTACCGGATCTTTGCATGCGAGGAAGGGGACGGCGAGGACCTCTCCGACGCGGAGACCGGCCTTGCGGCGGCCCTTACCGCCTTTCTCGCCGCCCTCCCGCCGGAGCAGCAGAAAGCCCTTTCCGCCGCCGCCGCGCAGATGGAGATCATCGGCTGAACGGCAAAAACGAAAAAAGCGGTCCGCGCCGAAGCGCGGACCGCTTTTCCGTTTTTATTCCTGGTTCAGCTTGAGGAGCTGCTCGTTGTATTTATCCACGTTGGTTTTGGCCTTTTCCAGATTGGTCTGATACATCGAGGCAAAGCCGGAGGCGTTCTTGTTGTTGAGCAGGCTGGCAAGGTTGCTGTAATAGCCGCCGATATTGAAGTAGTCGCCGAGGTCGACGACCTTGGTGGCAAAGCAGGTCTCAACGGAGGAACGGCTCTCGTCGTCGCGGGTGTTGTTGCCGACGAGGGTCTTTTCGTAGTAAGCGGGGGTCAGGATCTCCTTGCCGAGATAGGCGAGACGCTCGGCGATCGCGCCGGCGCGCTCCTCGTCGGCGAGGAGCTTCGGCATCGCAAAGAAGGAAGCGTGCGTGGAGACGATGGAGCTATAGTAAGCGTCCTGATCTTCAAAGGTCTTCGGCTGCGGGATGATGCCGTAGTCGGTTTCCAGGTTGCGGAAGTATTCGAGGGAGTTGAAGGAGGACATCGTAAAGAGCGCCTGCTCGTTGATAAAGATCGTCTTCCAGTCAACGCCGCCCTGCATCCCGCTCATATTCAGGCTGTACTGCTGGGTCGCGATGGTGATGAAGTTCTCCAGCCCGGTCGCCACGCGGTCGCTGTAAAGGGTCAGCTCCATCAGCCCGTCCTGGTTGAGGGTGATGATCCGGTCGCCGCCGGCGTGGACGGTCGCGACCACGCGGCTGTCCCAAACGGTCAGACCGTATTTGTCGCGGGAGTCGTAGACCTCGTCGTGGTTGAGATCCTCGGAGACCTTGGAGGCGAACTCGTTCAGTTTATCAAGGGTCCATTTGCCCTCGTCGACCAGCTTGTAGATCTCGGCGGGCTTGACGTCCGTCTCGTTTTCCATCATACCTTTGTTAAAGGCGACGCAGCAGACGAAGTCGTTGACAAGGGTGGAGATATCGCCGGAGGCAAAGTAGACGGAACCGGCGATCGTGGAATCCCGGACCACCGTCTGATCCCACCAGGAGTGGGTGAGGTCGATATTCGGGACGCGCGTGAGGTCGGAGAGATGGCCGTTGATCGTGCTCTTGGCAAGGTCAAGGATGCGGGCGATGCAGAAGTCGTAGTTGGTGTCGCCGCTCTTGTACTCCTTGGAGAGGGTGTTGGAGGAAGAATAGTTTCCGGTGTAGTGATCGTCGGTCGTGAGGAGAACGCCGAAGTCCTCTTCCATCCGTCTCATACGCAGATAGATCGCGTTGTTGAGAACGGTGGTGGTGTCTTCGGTGAGGAACTCGTTGCGGCCGAGCGAGGTCAGACCAAGCAGGACGTTGCAGGTGTAATCGTCAAACTTGATCTCGTCATACCCGGCGGGCAGCTCCTCCGTTTCGACGGGAGCGGTCTCCTCCGGCGCCGTAACGGCGGACGTGCCGCCCGGCGTTTCCGGCCCGGTCGTGCAGGCGGAGAGGATCAGCGCGGACCCGGCCAAAAGGACCGCAAGAAGAAGACAAAGAAAGCGGGAGCTTTTCGTTTTCATGGTAACCTCCTGAAAGATTATGGATACCTATATGCAATAGTACCATAAAGCGGCGGATAAGTCAAAACTTTTTGTTATATTTGATTGACCTTTTGTTCTGTATCTTGAAAAAACGCCCTCCCGCCCGGCGGCGCGCGCCGCCTCTCGCTACCCGCCCGGGCGTTTCCTTTTTGAGGGATTTTTAGCAAACTCAATTCCTATATGACAATAAAACCAAAAGACGGGCGGTTGGAACGCCTCTGAACGGCGTGTTTTCGGGGCAAAACATTAGCAATCAAGCAGACAGAGTGCCAAGTTTACAATTTTGTCATAAAATGCGATCGATTTTGTAACAATTTCGGGGTATACTGAAGGCGTAAAGAAAAAGAAACGCCGGACAGCCCCCGGGCGCGGCGTTCCCGAAAAAAAGGAGTGAGTGTTATGTTTGAAATGATTCCGTTTGAGCGCAGAGGGAGCCGCCGCGTCGCGGCGTACGACCCCTTCCGGGAGTTTTCCGATCTCAGCCGCGCGTTCTTCGGCGGAGACTCGCTTTCGGTCTTCAAGACCGACATCCGGGAGGAGGGCGACCACTATCTGCTCGAAACCGACCTGCCGGGCTTTAAAAAGGAAGATATCAAGGTGGACGTAGAGGGCGACGTGCTGACCGTTTCCGCCGAGCGCAACGCCGAAAAGGAAGAAAAGGACGACAAGGGCAACTACCTCAGAAGGGAACGCAGCTACGGCTCCTACTCCCGCAGCTTTGATATCTCGAACGTGAACAGCGAAGAGATCAAGGTCGCCTACAAGGACGGCGTCCTTGCCCTGACCCTCCCGAAGAAGACGGCGGAGGTCCCCGCGTCGAGAAGACTGGAAATCGAATAAGCCGGGGAAAACGAACACGCCCCGCGGCGCTTCGGCGCCGCGGGGCGTTTTGTTATCGGAGCGAGGCCCTGCACCGGGCGGGCAGGAGGCGGAAGACCGCCTCGGCGAGCCCGATCTTGACAAGATCGAAAGGGAGAAAGGGCCACACGCAGACGGAGAGGACGGCGGAGAGGGCCGTTTCCCCGTCCGCGCGGAGGGAGAGGGCGTAGAACCAGAGGGTGCCGAAGGCGTAGCAGACCGCCAGCCCGGCAAGCATCGCCGCAAGGACGGCGGGGAGCGAGTCGCCCGCGAGGCGGGTGACGGCGGCGTAGAGGAGCGCGGAGAGGAGGAACCCGGCGAGATACCCGCCGCTTGTGCCGAGCAGCCGTCCGATCCCGCCGGAAAACCCGGAAAAAACGGGAGCGCCCGCGGCGCCCAGCGCGATCCAGACGGCAACGGCGAGGGCGCCGCGTCTGCCGCCAAGCAGGCGCAGCGAAAGGAAAACGCCGAAGACCTGCATCGTCACGGGGACGGGACCGACGGGGACCGTGAGAAAGGAGCAGACGGAGATCAGAGCCGCCGCCGCCGCGACAAGGACGAGATCGCGCGCGCGGTTTTTTCTTTTTTCTTCTTTCATCGTCCCGGCCTCTCCTTTTCTTTTCTGTTTTCTTATTCTACCGCAAAGCGGCGCGTCTGTCAATTCGGGGAGGGAGTGTTTTTTCTTCGCTTTGCCGCATAGGTATAACTGAACACGAAAAGACAGGAAAAAGCCATGAAACGATCGCTCCGCCTCTTCGGCGATACCCTCCTCCTGACCGCCGTTTCCCTCGCCGTCCGGACCGCCTCGCTCCTCTTTTCCTCCTACGTCAGCCGACGCGCGGGCGCGGAGACGGTGGGGCTTTTTTCTCTTGTCACAAGCGTTTCCTTTTTTGCCGTTACCTTTGCCGTATCCGGCGTTAATCTCGGCGTGACGCGCCTCGTTTCGGAGGCGATGGGGCGGGGGGACGCGTCCGCCGTCCGGGGCTGTATGCGCCGCGCCTTTCTCTATCTTACCGTCTTCGGCGGGATCGCCGCGCTCGCGCTCTTTTTCTGCGCGGAACCGATCGCCCGGCGCCTGCTTTCCGACGCGCGCGCGGCGGCCAGTCTACGCGTTTTTTCCCTCGGGCTGCTCCCCCTTGCGCTCTCCTCCGCCCTGAGCGGCTATTTCTGCGCGGTGCGGCGGGTCTGGAAGAGCGCGGCGGCGCAGCTTTTCGAGGAGGCGGTCACGGTCCTCGTCTCCTCCTTTCTCCTCTCTCTCTGGCTGCCGCGCGGGATCGAATACGCCTGCCTTGCCCTGGTGGGCGGCGGCGTGATCGCGGATCTTCTTTCCTCGCTTTTCTCCCTCTTTCTCTATCTCGGGGACCGCTCCCGCCGCGCGGGGGGAGGCGCCCGGGACCACGGCGGCTGGCGGGCGCTTTTTGCGATCACGCTGCCCGTTTCTCTCTCCGCTTACGTCCGTTCCGCGCTCGTTACCGTGGAGCATATCCTGATCCCCGTCGGGCTGGCGGCGGTCGCGTCCGGCGCGGACCGGGCGCTGGCGGATTACGGGGTCCTCTCCGGCATGGTACTTCCCACC
>CAMKAU010000014.1 GCA_946410595.1 uncultured Clostridia bacterium | reverse complement strand
GACTCGAACCCCGGACCAACCGGTTATGAGCCGGTAGCTCTGACCAACTGAGCTAATGGCCCCGGTCGGGGATCCCGACAGTACCTTATTATACAGGGACTTTCGGGATTTGTCAAGACGGCAGAGAGAAACGGCGGCGGGAAAAATCCCGCCGCCGGTCTTATCAAAGCTCAAGCCGCATGAAAAGCTCCGCGCAGGAACGGCCGTCCGAGAGACGGAAGGCATCCGGCAGACGGCTGACGGTCCGGAAACCGAACCTTTCGTAGAGCGCGATCGCGCGGGCGTTTTCCTCCATGCAGCAAAGCTCCAGGAAGGCGACGCCGCGCTCCCGTCCCGCCGCGATCAGCTCCGAAAACAGCGCGGACCCGATCCCGAGCCCCCACGCCTCCCGCCGGAGAGCGATCCCGAGCGTGGCGCGGTGCGCCGTTTTTTTCCGGGCGGAAAAACCGATCTCGCAGTTGCCGACGATCCGCCCGCCGAGAAAGCAGGAAATCGTGAGCGCGTCCGGCGAGGCGCGTCTTCCCCGTACCCACGCCCGTTCCTTTTCCGGATCGGTCTCCACCTCCTCCGGGCGGCGCGTCAGAAACTCCGTCTCCCCGCTGACCGCGCGGAGATAGTCGAGCAGCTCCTCCGCCTCCTCCTCGCGGGGGGTACGCAGGAGGGCGGTCCGGCCGTCTTTCAGCAGGATCTCTTTTTCCGGAAATATCATAGTTTCTCCTTTTTTCTCACACCCCGCGGAAGCCGCGGCCGATGATCTCGGAGGAGTTGGTAACAACGATGAAAGCGAGAGGGTCGATCTCCTTGATGGCGGCTTTCAGGCGCACGGCCTCCATGCGGCGGCAGACGGTGAGGAGCATGGTCTTGTCTTCGTGGGTGAAGACGCCGACGGCCCGTACCTCGGTGGCGCTGCGGTGGAGGGTATGGAGGATATACTCGTTGATCTCGGCGGGGCGGGAGGTGATGATCGTGAAATACTTGCAGAGGTTGACCGACTCGAGGACGTTATCGACGACAAAGGCCTTCATAAAGAGCCCGAGGAGGGAGTAAAGCCCGGTCTTGAGGTCGAAGATGAAGAGGGTGGAGGCGGCGATGAGGGCGTCCACGCAGAAAAGGGAGGTCCCGATGGGGATGGAGGTGTACTTTTTGAGGATGAGGGCGACGATGTCGGTACCGCCGGAGGAGGCGCCGTGCTGGAAGAGGATCGCGCTGCCGACGGCGGTGAGGAGCATGGCGTAGATCAGCTCCATAAAGGGCTGATCGGTGAGGGGGCCGTCGAGAGGAACGAAGCGTTCCAGAAGGAGGGCGGCGCAGGAGTAAAAGAGGGAGCAGTAGGCGGTCTTCCAGGCGAGGCCGCGGCCGAGAACGGCAAACCCGACGAGAAGGAGCGCGGCGTTGAGGAGGAAGATGAAAGCGGCGGGGGAAACGGCGCCGCCGAGGAGCCTGCTTGCGAGGATCGAAACGCCGGTCACGCCGCCGGTGGAAAAGCCGTTCGGCAGCTTGAAGAAATAGATCCCGGCGGTAAAGGGGATCAGCCCCAGATTGATCCGGAGAAAGTCGGAAAGGGCGGCGCGGGAGGGACGTTTCATAAACGGCGATGCCTTCTTTCAAAATGGTTTTTTTTCGGGGCCGCAGGCGGGAAAAGCCCCCCTCCGCGCGGGAGGGGAGCGTCGGTCAATCGGAGGAGTCGTCTTTTTTGCGTTCGGCGCGCTCGCAAAGGGAGGCGCCGGGAAGATGGGCGGTTTTTTTCGCGTTGGCGATCTCCCAGCGGATCAGGACCGCCATCGCCGCGCGGATCAGGACGATGCTGCCGAGGATCAGAAGCTCGTTCCACTCCCGCACGATGACGGTGCGCAGAAGCTCCCCGCCCATCTTGAACTCAAGCGAGAGGGCGATCCCCTCCGCGAGGCCGAGGCGTACGCCGCTGCGGCGGGAACAGAGCATCCAGACCGCCCGGAAAACGCTGAAAAGCAAAACGGCGACGCCGATGATCTCGACCAGCAGAACGCCGTATTCCACCGCGAGGTCGAAGCCGCCGTCGATTTTCTCCAAAAGTGCGCGCATGGGTTCCTCCTTTGTGACAGAGAAGTCTTTTTTATCGGTTTGCGATCAGGGCTCGACCGCGATCGAGACCATCGTGTTGTCGGCTGCCAGCGTGATCCAGTAGGTCACGTTCCGGAACCCGCCGAAGGTCAGCTCCGCCGTTTCCGCTTTTCCCGCTTCCAGGGAGAGCGTCCGCCTGTCCCCGGCGGCGAGATTGTCGGCGCCCTGCCGGCAGTCGAGGGTGAGGGTCACGGTCCGGTCGTCTTTTGAGAGCAGCTCGACGGCGATCTTGTTCACGGGATCGATCTCGTTTTTGATCTCAAGCTTTTTCACCCGGATCTCAACGGCGGAATCCGCCTCGAACATACGCGTCAGCTCCAGCCGGTCCGTCCGGTTTTGATAGGAGCCGCTGTAATAATCGTAAGGGTAGTAATACCACGCGCTGTAAAGCGCTGACCGGCAGCGTTCGCTCACCGCCAGACCGCGGCCCGCGCCGAGATGCGTCTCCACGAGAAAGAGCTCGCTCAGATCGGGCGACGCGCGATAGAGGAGGCCGCCCGCCTCGATCCACAGCGTCCCCGGCTCGACCGGCGGCGCCGAATAGAAGGAAGAAAGGGGCTCGTCGGAGATCTTTTCGGCCTTTTTGCCCGTGGAGGCGGCGTTTGCCAGCTCGCCGAGGATCTCCGAGGCGAGGGGACCGGCGGAGACAGTCTTGGAGGAGACGGCGCCCCCGTCGAACGCATAGCGGCGGAGAAGGACCGGGCCGTCGGATCCCGCCGGCGGCGCGGCCGTGTCGTCCGGTTTCCCGGAGGAGCAGCCTGCGAGCGAAAGCAGGCAAAAAAGCAGCGCGAGAAAA
This sequence comes from uncultured Clostridia bacterium, assembly GCA_946410595.1. Taxonomy (GTDB): domain Bacteria; phylum Bacillota; class Clostridia; order Oscillospirales; family CAG-272; genus RUG12395. Next base: position 30,621 of record CAMKAU010000014.1, on the reverse strand, counting down.
ACGCAAAACCGTTTCATGGCGGTCTCCTTTTCCGTTTTCCGGCAGAGCGAAAGCCGGTCCGGCGCAAAGCCGGCGCCTTGACAGTACCATTATACAGAACCGCCGTGAAAAAATCAAGACGGGAGGAAAAAAGTTTGGAAAACGGCGGCGCGTTCCCTCTCCTGCTCCTTCCCCGCGCAAACGGGCCGGCGCACGCCGGCATTTTTCTCTTGAAAATCGCACGGGGGTATGCTATACTTTTGGCAAAAGATTCCCCCCTGCGGGGCCGCGGCGCGGCGGGAGCCGCCCGCCGGAAAAACAAAGGAGATCGGTTATGGAAAAAATCCGTTTTGCCCCGTTTGACACCGGCGCGGCCGCCGCCCCGTTTTCCTTCCTGCGGATCTTCTCCCGCCGGGAAAAGACCCCCGGCCGGAAAGACGCGCCGGAGGGCTCCGGCGGCAAAAAAGACTCCGCTCGGCGGATCGTTTCCTTTGAGACGGTCACCCTGCGCACGAGCGGGATGCGCGGCATCTCCGAGTACGAGATCGTAGGGAAGGGCGGGGCGGCCGAGGTTACGCAGTACGGGATCCGCTTCCGCGAAAACGCCGAGACCCGCGTCCCCCGGCGCCGCGCCGTTTGCGGCGAGGAGACGGTCCTGAAGCTGCTCAACGACTGCAAGATCCTCTCGTGGGACGGCTTTGACGGGCCGCACCCGAGGGGGGTGCTGGACGGGATCATGTTCCGCTTTACCGCCTCGGTCAACGGCGGCAAAACGGTCAGCGCGCGCGGCTCGCAGAACTTTCCGCGGCATTACCGGGACTTTACCGACGGGCTGTACGAGCTGCTCAAAGACGCGAAAGAGGAAGACGGCGAAGGATGAACGGGGGGCGAGAGGAAACGATATGATCCTTTTTATCAACGCGTGCGTACGCAAAGAGTCGAGAACGAAACGGCTGGCCGACCGGCTGCTTGCCCGGTCGGGCGGGCCCTGCCGGGAGGTGCGGCTCGGGGAGCTGGCCTTTCCGCCCGCGGACGAGGCGTTCCTCGCGCGGCGCGACCGGCTGATCGCCGAGGGCCGCTTCGCCGACCCTCTCTTTTCCCTTGCGCGGCAGTTTGCGGAGGCGGACGAGATCGTGATCGCCGCTCCTTTCTGGGATCTTTCCTTCCCCGCCGCGCTCAAGCAGTATCTCGAACAGATCAACGTCGTCGGCATCACCTTTTGCTACACCCCGGAGGGACGGCCGCAGGGGCTGTGCCGGGCGAGGCGTCTCTCCTACGTGACCACCGCCGGCGGCGACTTTTTCCCCGAGGAATACGGCTTTGGTTACGTGAGCGCCCTGGCGCGGACCTTTTACGGCATCCCGGAGGTCCGGCTGATCAAGGCCGCGGGGCTCGACCTCGACGGCGCCGACCCCGAGGAGATCCTGCGCGCCGCGACGGAGGAATACGGGATCTGAAAAGCGCCTCCCGCCGGCGGACGGGCGGGTACTCTTCACTCTTCACTCTTCACTCTTCACTTATCCCTCGTCCCGCGCGGGTTTTTTGGGAAGTAAGAAGGAAAAGCGAAGAGTGAATAGTTAATAGTGAATAGTGAAAAAGGAAAAATCCCACGCTGATGCGCGGGATTTTTGGAGCTGCTAACCAGAGTTGAACTGGTGACCTCGTCCTTACCAAGGACGCGCTCTACCAACTGAGCCATAGCAGCGTATTCGGTTTTTCGGCAGGGAGTATTCTATCATACAAAAAACGCTTTGTCAAGCCCCGAAACGTTTTTTTCGCACTTTTCGGCAAAAGAAAGAAAAACGGGCGGCCGCCGGGCGCGATCACGCCGGGCGGCCGCTTTTTATTATCGGATCGTTTTTCGTTGGAAGGACCCGGTCAGCCCTCCTGCGGAGGGTCGCCGCCGGAGGGCGGCTCCGGATCCGGCTCTCCGGGCAGAGGTTGTCCGATGATTTCGCAATAGCTCCCGTACGGGACGCCGTACTGCACCGCGCCGAACGCCGCGAGCCAGTCGGGGCTCTCCGCCTCTTTATCGGAATAGAGGAGGAGGGACTCCGAACAGCCGGTAAAGGGGAGCGTGTAATACGCGGGGATGATCAGCCCCTTTGGCAGGAAGAAGGAGGTGAGGGCGCCGCAGCCGGAGAAGGCGGCGTCCCCGATCGAAAGGAGATCCGGGCCGAGGATCAGGTCTTCAAGCGCCGTACAGCCGGAGAAGGCGTACTCCCCGACGGCGCCGGCGCCGCCGGTAAAGCGGGCCGAGGTCAGCGCCGTACAGCCGGAAAAGGCGCCCGCGCCGATCACCGCGGAGGGAGCCGGGACGACGGCGCTCTGCAGCGAGAGGCAGGCGGAGAAGGCGGACTCGCCGATCGCCGCGCAATGCGCGGGCAGGGTAACGCTCTCCAGGCCGGACGCGGAAAAGGCGAACTTGCCGATCTGGGTGAGGGCGTCGGGAAGCGCGACCGTCCGCAGAGCGGCGCAGGAAGCGAACATCTGATCGGGGATCGCGGTCATCGCGGCGGGGAGACGGACCGTCTCCAACGCCGCGCAGTAGGAAAAGCAGCCGTCCCCGATCCGGGCGAGCGAGTCGGGGAGAGAAACGCTCCGCAGCGACGAACAGAAGAGAAAGGCGAGCCGGCCGAGGGAGAGCGTGCCCTCCGGCAGCTCCACGGCGGTAAGGGAGGCGCAGCTCTCAAAGGAGAACTCGCCGACCGTCTCGGGCGCGCCCTCGAAGGTTACCGTCTGCAGCGCTTCGCACAGGCGGAAAGCGTACGTTTCGATCGTTTTGACGTTTGCCGGGATCGTCACGGCCGTCAGTCCCGAGGACTGGAACGCCGCGTTGCCGATCCGCGTAAGCGCGGCGGGCAGGGTAAGGCCGGTCAGCGCCTTGCAGTCGCCGAACGAGCCCTGCGGCAGGACGGTCAGTTCGTCGGAGAGCGTAACGGAAGAAAGCGCGGTACAGCCGGAAAAGACGAAGTTGCCGAGCGCGGTCGCCTGCGGAAGCGAGATCGCGGGGAGCGCGCTGCAGGACATAAAGGCGCCGGTGTCCAGCGTGACCACGCCCTCGGCGCCGATCACGCTCTCCAGCCCCGCGCAGCGCAGGAAGGCGAACTCCCCGATCTGCGTGACCGTCTCCGGGATCGTAACCGAGCGGATCAGACTCTGCTCCGCAAAGGCGCTCGCCTCGATCGCGACGACCGTGTCGCCCTCGGGGCTTACGTCCGGGATGACCGGGCGGGTCAGCATCTTTTCCTTCAGCCCCGTGACCGAGCAGGTCCCGTTGCCGTAGCTGGAAAAGAAGAAGGGGGAATCCGGCGCGGGCTCGGTCGTTTCCGCGGGCGAGGTCGTCTCCGCGGGCGAGGTCGTCTCCTCCGGGGACGCCGTCGTGTCCTCCGGGAAGGGGTCGGTTCCCGGGCCGGGCGGTTCCGCCGTTACCGGCGGGTCGGACTCCGCCGGGCGCCCCGTCGTATCCTCCGCCGGGCGCGACGAATCGACCGGCTGCGTAACGTCAGGTCCGGTCGTATCGGTGGAGAAAGGGAGAACGCCGGTCGTGTCCGCCCCCGTATCTATCGCCGTTTCGCGCGAAACGGGACCGGTCCCGGAGGAGACCGGCGGTTTTTCCTGCGGCTTCGAGCAGGCGGCGAGAAAAAGCGCCGCCAGAATGACCGAACCGGCGATAAGCGTTTTTTTCATGCGGATCCTTTCAGGGAAAAGGAAAAGGGAACGATTTATCATCACCGATTATAGGGTATCATAATTCTATGAAGAAAACAAGGGGAAAAAACCCCAAAAAAAAAGATTTCTCCTCCTCTTTTTTTGAAAGGGGGGGCACGTTTTCCCGCCCGGCGGAATACACTGGTAAGGAGAAAACCGGAAAACGGGAGGGCAAATCATGAAAAAAACGGCAAAGCTGTGCAGAGTGGCGGGGGTCGCGGTCCTCTCCTTCGGGGTGGGGATCCTCTCCTCCTTTTTCCTGCCGGAGGCCGTTCTCGTCGTCATCGAGGCGATCGTGATCATCAGCGTCGGCGTTTTGTGGTTTTCCGCATAATCCAAGCTTGTGAGGATCCTATGAAGATCGTGTTAGTCAAAGCCCCGAAAGCCCTTGTCCCCATGCTCAAACGGATGTTCGGGATCAGGTGAAGCCGCCCGTCTCCCGACGGGGCGGCAGTGATATTCGTCCTGCGGACGAGTGATATCGCGCTCCGCGCGGTGATATTCGCCTCCGGCGAGTGAGATCCGCCGCAACGCGGCAGGTTGGATGTTACAAAAAAGGAAACAATCCTTCCACCGCGAAGCGGTCCCCCTCCCTTTACACAAGGGAGGCACGGGCGCGAACATCCTGCGCAAAGAGGACAGAGCGGGACGGCGGGAGACATTTGATGCCGCGCGGCTAAAGCCCCGCGACGAAAACCTTATGCCGCGCGGCTAAAGCCCCGCGACGATCCATGCCCTACGACCGCAAAGGAAATTGCGGCTCTCCCGTAGGGCAGGGGCTTGCTCCTGCCGCGCCGCTAAAACAGAAAGGCGACCCGTTCTTACCGGGCCGCCTTTCGTATTTGGTGCGATTTGTTCGCTCTCTCTATTCTGTCTTCTCCAAAACAAAAACGCCGGTCAGACTTACCGACCGGCGTTTTGACCACGGGAGCGGATGTTCGCTCCCTCTTCTCTTTTTGAAAAGTCTTTTCGCTTCCTTTTCTTCAGAAAAGGAAGTCAATCCACTCCCGTAACTTTATACCCTTTTGCGGTGACGGCGGCGGCGAGCGCTTCGTCGGAGACGGGGGCGGAGAGGGTGACGAGGGCCTCGCCCTTTTTGTGGTCGGCGGAGGCGGCGGAGACCCCCTCCAGCGCTTCCAGCGCGGTTTTGACGGCGTTTTCACAATGCGGGCACATCATGCCCTCGATGCGGATCGTTTTTTGCATGATCGTTTCTTCCTTTTCCGTTTTTTTCGCCGCCGCGGGGACGCGGGCGGCGCGTTTTTTATCGTGGGCGGGATCGTGGATCTTCACGAGATTGAGGCGCAGGGCGTTGGTGACGACGCAGAAGCTGGAAAGACTCATCGCGGCGGCGCCGATCATCGGGCTCAGCGTGACGCCGAGGGGGATGAACGCGCCGGCGGCGAGCGGGATGCAGACGGCGTTGTAGAAGAACGCCCAGAAAAGGTTCTGCCGGATGTTGCGGAGCGCGGCGCGGGAAAGACGGATCGCGGCGGGCACGTCGGTCAGGCGGCTGCCCACGAGGACGACGTCCGCGGCGTCCACGGCGATCTCGGCGCCGGCGCCGACGGCGATGCCGACGTCCGCGCGGGTAAGGGCGGGCGCGTCGTTGATCCCGTCGCCGACCATCGCGGTCCGGACGCCCCCTTCCCCGAGGCGCCGGAGGACCTCCTCCTTCCCTTCCGGCAGGACGCCGGCGGCGACGTCGGAGATCCCGACCTGCCGCGCGACGGCGGCGGCGGTGCGTTCGTTATCGCCGGTGAGGAGGGTCACGCCGATCCCCATTCCCGCCAGTTCCGCAACGGCCTGCCGGCTCTCCTCTCTGACGACGTCCGCCACGGCGATCACACCGGCGACGGCCCCGCCGTAGGAAAACCAGAGGGGGGTCTTCCCCTCTCCGGCAAGTTCGTCCGCCTTGCGGCAGAGGTCTGCCGGGAGGGGCGCCGTCGTCCCGATATAGGCGGCGCTGCCGCCGCAGAGGGGTTTTCCGTCGAGGAGGGCGGAGAGGCCCCGCCCCGGCAGGGTGGAGAAGGCGTCCGTCTCCCGGAGGGGGACGCCGCGCTCCTCTGCCGCCGCGAGAACGGCGAGCGAGAGGGGGTGTTCGCTTTTCGCTTCGAGCGAGGCGGCGAGGGAGAGGAGGGTCTCTTCCTCTCCGAGGGGGAGAAGATCGGTCACCCTCGGCTCGCCCGCGGTGACGGTGCCGGTCTTGTCGAGGGCGATCCGTTCGGTGCGGCCGGCGGCCTCGAGCGCGGCGGCGGTCTTGAAGAGGATGCCGTTTTTCGCGCCGACGCCGCTTGCGACCATGATCGCCACGGGGGTGGCGAGCCCGAGGGCGCAGGGGCAGCTGATGACAAGGACGGAGATCCCGCGCGCGAGCGCGAAGCCGACCTCCCGTCCGAGAAGGAGCCAGACGGCGACGGTAACGAGCGCGATCCCCATCACGGCGGGGACGAACACGGCGGAAACGCGGTCCGCCGCTTTGGCGATCGGGGCTTTGGTGGCGGCCGCCTCGCTGACCGTGCGGATGATGCGGGCGAGGGTGGTATCCTCCCCGACGCGCTCCGCGCGGCAGGTGAGAAAGCCGGAGGAAAGAACGGCGGCGGCGGAGACGGGCGAGCCCTCGCTTTTATCGACCGGGACGCTCTCGCCGGTGAGGGCGGACTCGTTTGCGCTTCCCTCCCCCGAAACGACCGTCCCGTCCACGGGGAAATGCTCTCCCGCGCGGACGACGAACAGATCGCCGACCCGGAGGTCTTTCGCTTCGACCGTTTCCTCCCGTCCGTCCCGCAGGACGGTCGCGGTCTCCGGGCGGAGGCGGATCAGGCCCTTGAGGGCGTCCGTGGTTTTCCCTTTGGAGCGGGCCTCGAGCAGCTTGCCGACGGTGATAAGCGTGAGGATCATCGCCGCCGACTCAAAGTAGAGCCCGTGCAGCCGCTCCATAGCCGACGCCGCGTCCCCCGTCATCAGAAAGAGGAGGACGGCGCTGTAAAGAAAGGCGGCAAAAGAGCCGAGCGCGACGAGGGTATCCATATTCGGGGCGCCGTGAAAGAGCGCCCGGAAGCCGTTTGTAAAGAACTTTCCGTTCACGGTCATCACGGCGGCGGCGAGGATCATCTCGGCGAGGGCGACGGCGACGGGATTGCGGGAAAAAAAGGCGGGCAGCGGGAGTGAGAGCATCGCGTGACCCATCGAGAGATACATCAAAAGCAACAGAAAACCGAGGGAGACGAAAAGCCGGCGCCGGAGAAGGGGCGTTTCCCGGTCCGCGAGGGGGTCTTCCTCCTTTTCCCTCCGCTCCCCCGCGGGGGAGGCGCCGTAGCCCGCCGCCCTGACCGCGGCGACGATCGCGGCGTCGGAGGCGGTCCCCTCCACCCCCATCGAGCCGGTGAGGAGGTTCACGGCGCAGGAGGAAACGCCCTCCACCCGCGAGACCGCCTGTTCCACCCGGGCGCTGCAGGCGGCGCAGCTCATCCCCGTGACCCTGTACTGCTTCATACCGTTCCTTTCCGTCTTACGCCTGTCTTTTTGATGAAATCGTCTTTATTCTACCATAAGGAAGGAAAAAGTCAAGAGCGCGGAAAAGACCGGGGCGCGGTTTTTCTCTCTTTTCCCCGTGCGGGCTTGACACGGGCAAAAAAAAAGTGTAAACTACCTGTGAAGGATCCCTCTGCCGCGCCCGCGCGGAGAAAGGAGACATGATGACCCCGATCAACACCGAACTTTTTGCCTTTGCCGTCCGCCGCGCCGAAGAAGGCCTCGAAAACGAGCCGGACGCCTTTGCCGCGGATCTCGATATCATCGAAGCGCTGCTGGACCGCTGCGAGATCCGCGTCCTTCCGGAGGACCGTTTTTTCGTCCGGATCGACGTGGAGAACATCCCGCAGAAGATCATCCAGCTCCGCAGGAAACGCTGCGCTTCTCTGCGCGCGGAGAACGGCCTGCAGGAAGGCTTTGACGCCCGCGCGCACACGGGCTCGAACGACTTCGGCCATACCTCCGCCGACTGGGACGCCGTGATCCGGCTCGGGATCTTCGGTCTCCGGGAGCGCGCCGCCTCCTGCGCCGCGCGTTTTACCGGGGAGGAAAAACGCCGCGCCTTTTACGCGGGGCTCTGCCGGACCTACGACGCGGCGCTCCGCTTTATGGCGCGCGCGGCCGCGGAAGCGAAACGGCGTGGGAAGGACGAGATGGCAGCCGGCCTTGCCCGCCTCTGCTCCGCCCGCCCCTCCACGCTTTTTGAAGCGATGCAGACCTCCGTCGTCTATTACACGCTCCAGCAGTTTTTCGACGGCTCCGTCCTGCGCACGCTCGGACGCGTCGACAGCCTGTTTTACCCCTTCTGCGAGGGGGAGGATCCCGCCTTTATCGAGGCGCTCACTGCCGATTATCTCGAGGAGATCGACCGCTTCCGCGCGACCGCCAACCTCCCCTTTGCCCTCGGCGGGCGGGACGCGGCGGGGCGGAGCCTGGTCAATCCTCTCTCCTACCGCTTCCTGCGCGCCTACCGCAGCGCCCGTACGACCTCCGTCAAGCTGCATCTGCTCTGTGCGGAATGCACGCCGGAGCCCTTCCTGGCGGAGGCGCTGGACGCCGTGCGCAGCGGGCGCAACAGCATCGTCTTCCTCTCGGACGAAAAGATCGTCGAGGCGCTGATCCGCCTGGGCGAGGATCCGGCGGACGCCGCCGACTACCGCGTGGTCGGCTGCTACGAATGCGGCGGCCGGGACGAGGTGACCTGCTCCTGCGGCACGCGGGTCAGCATCCCGAAGGCGCTGGAATACGCGCTCAACGGCGGAGTCGACTCTGTGACCGGAAAGAACGTCGGTCTGCCCTCCGCCGGGCCGATCGGCTCCTTTGAAGACTTTTGGAAAGAATTCGAGCGGCAGCTCGTCCGGCTCTGCGAAGAGGCGATGCGCGAGACCGATCTGTGGGAGGAACGGGACGCCGCGTTCCATTCCGCGCCGATCCTCTCCGCCACCTATGAAAGCGCGCTGGAAAAAGGCGGCGACCTCTACTGCGATCACAGCGCGAAATACGCCAATTCCTCGCTGAACGCCGTGGGACTCGCCACGGCGGCGGACTCCCTCGCCGCCGTGCGCCGCCTCGTCTTTGAAGAAAAACGTTTCACGCTCGACGGGCTCGCCGCGCTCCTGCGGCGCGACTGGGAAGGAGCGGAAACGCTCCGCCTGCGGGTGAAGAACAAATTCCCCAAATTCGGCACCGGGGAGGAGGAAACGGACCGCCTTGCGGCCGGGATCGTGAACGTGCTCGACGCCGCCGTAAACGGAAAACCGAACAAAAAAGGCGGCGTTTACCGCCTCGGGCTCTTCTCCGTGGACTGGCGGTGGAAATTCGGCGAGATGTGCGGCGCGTCCGCCGACGGGCGCCGCGCGCACGAGCCCCTCTCCCAGAACACCGGCGCGTCTCCCGGCGCGGCGCGGGAGGGCGCCACGGCGCATCTCGCCTCCGTGGCGCGGCTGAACGCCGCCGCCGTCCCGAACGGCGCGATCGCGGATATCGACCTTCATACCTCCGCCGTGACGGGGGAAAACGGGCTTGGCGCTCTCCTCGCCTCTCTGAGGACCTACTTCTCTCTCGGCGGGTTTGCCGTCCACTTCAACGTGCTCGATCTCAACGTTCTGCGGGAAGCGAAGGAGCACCCCGACCGCTACCCCGATCTGCAGGTGCGGCTGTGCGGGTGGAACGTCCTCTTCTCCAGCCTCAGTGAAAAAGAAAAAGAAGAATTCATCCTGCGCTCGGCGAGCGTATAGACGGAGAAAACGATGACAGGTCTGATTTCCGGGATCAAGCGGATGGAGATCCACGACGGAGACGGCATCCGCACGACCGCGTTTTTCAAGGGATGCCCCCTGAAATGCCTGTGGTGCCATAATCCGGAGAGCATCTCCTTTGCGCCGCAGGTCGCAAAATTCAAAGAAAAGTGCGTCTCCTGCGGGCTCTGCGGAGAACGGCGCGATCCCGGGGCGGCCGAGGCCTGTCCCACCGGAGCGCTGGTCCTCTACGGGCAAACGTACACAAGCGACGCGCTGGTCGATGAGCTTTTGCGGGACGAGGCGTTTTTCCGGAAAAGCGGCGGCGGCGTGACGCTCTCCGGCGGAGAGTGCCTCGCGCAGCCGGACTTTGCTCTGGAAACGGCGCGCAAGCTGCGGGAGCGGAACGTCAGCGTCTTTCTCGACACCTGCGGCTTCGTCCCGCGGAGCGTGCTGGAAGCGGCCGCGCCTCTTACCGACGTGTTTTTGTACGACGTGAAGGCCGTCGACCCCGCGGTGCACAAGGCCTGTACCGGGCGGGACAACGCCCTGATTCTCGAAAACCTCGTCTTCCTCTCGGAAAAAGGCTGCTCTCTGGAGATCCGCTACCCGCTCGTCGTCGGCTTCAACGACGGCGAATGCGAAAAGATCGGCGCGTTTTTGCGGCCCTTGCGCGGGATCCGCAGGGTCAAGGTGCTGCGCTACCACCCCTTTGCCGCCTCCCGCTACGAGGCGCTGGAGATGGAAAACACGCTGCCCGCGCCTCTCACGCAGAAGCGGGACGTGGAAAACGCGGTCAGGCTGCTTCGCCGCTTCGGCCTTCCCGCCGAGGACGGGACCGCGCCGGGCCGTCCGTGACCGAAAGAAAACCGACCGTCCGGCTTTTCGCCCCGCGCTCCGGCGCGGGGCGTTTTTTCCGGCGGCTTCGGCGGAAAAACGCCTTTTTTTCCGAAACGTCTTGCGGAATCCGGAAAAAAAGGTTACAATGAAAAAACGCGTTTGCCGGAAAGAAAGAGGTACGACGATGCTGACATTGCGCAACCCCGCCGGAGAAGAGGTCTTCCGCCTTCTCCCGCCCGTCGCGGAGATCAACGGAAAAGAGATCCCCTTTGAGGAAGAAGAAAAACAGGGCGAGGAATCGCGCTACCGCTGCGGGACGCTGGAGGTAAGCGAACTGTCGGCGGATCTCGGCAACGGTCTCTGCCGGATCGTCCGCAAGCTTACCAACGCGGGCAGAAGCGCCCGTACGCTCAAGATCATCACCGAGGCGGAAACGCTCTTTCTCCCCTCCCGCTACCTCATCCCCTGCGTGAACTTCAACGGCAACGAGGACAGCCGCGGCAAGGAGCAGCACGGCACCGCCCTTGACGGCGAGGACTGGATCTACGCCTACGACCGGATCAGCGTTCCCTCCTGCACGCTGAGCGAAAACAGCGATACCGTCTGCGCGCTGTTTGCGTCGGACGTATCGGCCGAGTCGCTCCGCTCCTCCGCCTCCCTCCGCCGTCTCCCGGACGGACGGCTCCTGCACCGGATCTTCTACCCCGTGACGGAGGCGCCCCTCTCCTATATCGACCACGACGTGATGGGCCCCCGCTACGACGAATACCTGACCCTCGCCCCCCGCGCGAGCGTGATCCTCTCCGCCTATCTCTTCGTCTCCCGGCCGAAATGGAAGAACTACGGCATGGCCTCCCTGATGGACCGGGCGCTCGATCTCTTCCGCAATCTCCGCGCCCCCGCCCGCAACCCCGGCGAGGTGTGGAAGCTCTCGCTCGCGTGGTCGGCGTTTCTGCGGCGGGAGCTGCCGGACGGCTCGGTGATGTTTGCCAACGCCCTGCGCCACAACGAGGAAAAAGGCGCGATCCTCCCCCGAAATCCCGTCTACGAGGCGGGCTGGTCGGGACAGTGCTTTCTGCAGGCGCGGATGTTCCTCTGCGAGTACGAGCGCGGCGGGGAAAAACGCTTCCTTGACGACGCGCTCCGCTGCCTTGACGCGTGGGTGAAAACGCAGCGTCCCTGCGGCCTTTTCCCCACCAATTACGCCCGGCATCTCACGGGGGAGTTCGTCCCGAACGACGTCTGCAACTTTTCCTGGGGCGCGGCGGAGGCGCTGCGCGCCTACCGGCAGCTGAAGCGTCTCGGGATCGAGCGGGATAACTACGTCGCCTTTGCCCGCGGGATCCTCGACTTTCTCATCGCGCAGTACGACAAACACGGCGACTTCGGTCTGAAATACACGATGGAGGGCGAGCGCCTGCCCGGCGGCGGCTCCATCGGGGGCTTTGCCGTTGCCGCGCTGATCGAAATGTACGAAACGACCGGGGAAACGCGGTATCTCGATTACGCGGTCAAGTCTTTCCGGATGTATTTTGACCGGGATCTCGACCGCTTTATCTGCACCGCCGGCGCGATCGACTGCGTGTCGGTCGACAAGGAGACCGCCTATCCCTTCCTCTGGTCCGCGCTCCGGCTGCTGGAGCTGACGGGAGAGGAGCGCTACCTCGCCGACGCGCAGAAGGTCGCCTACTATTTCTTCTCCTGGGCGTATCACTACGACGCGCTCTATGACGAGGACAGCGACTTTGCCCGCTACGGCTACTACACCTCCGGCGGGACCGCCGTTTCCACCCAGCACCACGCCATCGACCCGTGGGGCGAGATCGCCGTGCCGGACTTTTTGCACCTTGCGCGGCTGACCGGCGACGACCGCTGGAAAAAACGCGCGAAGATGCTCTGGAACAACGCGATCCTCTGTATCACCGACGGGGAGCGTATGCGCCGCGTCGCCGGGTTCGAGCGGCCCTACGGCTGCCAGAGCGAGGCGTTTTTCCAGACGCGGTGGACCCGTTACCGCCCCGACTGCGAGCACCGCGGCCACTTAAACGACATGTACGTCGGCTGGGTCGCCGCCTACCGGCTCTACGCCCTCGCCCGGATGGAAGCCGAACTGCCCGAGGGGACAGACGCGCTCCGATAACGCTCTCCCCCGCTCCGGCTCGCGCCGGAGCGGGGGCTTTTGCCCGGCGAGGGGCGCCGCGGCGAAAAAAGACTTGACAAACCCCGCCCGGCGCGGTATAATCGTTTCAATCCAATACGAAATGCGATGACGGAATTATGCCGCTTTTGCCAAGTTCCAGAGAGTCGGCGGACGGTGCGAGCCGATACGAAGCGGAGAGGGCAGTCTCATTCCCGAGCAGGAGGGCCGAACGCGCAAGCCGGTAAGTTCTCCCGGTCGCCCCGTTACAGGCAAAAGACTTGTTTGAGTCTTGAAGAGTGATTATCGCTTGTGAAAGCGTGATAATCAGGGTGGTACCGCGAGTTTTTCTCGTCCCTGAAGTCAGTTCTGACTTTGGGATTTTTTATTTTTTCGGAGGAATACCCTATGAAGACCATACGCGTCAGCGACGTTACGATGAGAAGCGCGGCGGGGGCCCCGCTCTCCTTCCGCGAAAAGCTGGAGCTCGCCAAGATGCTCGACCGGCTGGGCGTTTCCTCTGTGGAGACGGGCGAGCTGCGGGAGCCGAAGACCGACGGGCTCCTGATCAAATCCCTCGCGTCCGCTTTGGGCGAAACGGGGCTTACCGTCCGCGTTCCCGCCGACGCCGAGGGGATCGCCTACGTCTGGAGCTGCCTCAAAAACGCGAGAGCGCCGCGTCTGCAGGTCGCCCTCCCCGTTTCCACCGTCCAGATGGAGTACCTCTGCCGCAAAAAGCCGGACGCGATGCTCGAGCTGATCGGAAGCGCCGTTTCCGCCTGCCGCGCCCTCTGCGGGGACGTGGAGTTCTGCGCGCAGGACGCGGGGCGGGCCGAGGAGGCGTTCCTCTCCCTCGCCGCGCGCCGCGCGGCGGAGGCGGGCGCCGGCGCCGTCACGCTGTGCGACAGCGCGGGCGATATGCTGCCCGACGAGTTATTCGCTTTTATCCGCCGGATCCGGCAGGAGCTCCCCTCCGCCGTCAAGCTCGGCGTGGAGATCTCCGACGGGACGTTTATGGCCAACGCCTGCGCGATCTACGCCGTCAAGGCGGGCGCGGACGAGGTCAAGACGGCGGCGTACGGGGAGGAGACCGTATCCCTCCGGCACTTCGCCTCCGTTCTCAAGGCCCGGGGCGAGAGTCTCGGCGTTTCCTGCGGCGTGCGTACCACCGAGCTCGAGCGCACGGTCGGACAGATCGGGCGGCTCTGCCGCGCCGGCCGCGAAAAAACCTCTCCCTTCGACGGCGGGTCGCAAAGCGAGGAAGACTTTACGCTGAACGTCCGCAGCGACGCCGCCTCCGTCGCGGGAGCGGCGGAAAAACTCGGCTACGACCTCTCCGCCGAGGACGCCGAAGCGGTACGCGAGGCGCTCTTTTCGCTCGGCGAGCGGAAAAACGAGATCAGCGCCAAAGAGTTTGACGCGCTGATCGCCACCTGCGCGATGCAGGTCCCCGCGACCTACAAGCTCGACAGCTACGTGATCAACTCCGGCAACCTGATGACCGCCACGAGCCATATCCGCCTCTTAAACGGCGGCCCGCGCGAGGGTTTTTGCACCGGGGACGGACCGATCGACGCCTCCTTCCGCGCGATCGAGCAGATCACGGGAACGCACTACGAACTCGACGACTTCCAGATCCGCGCGGTCACCGAGGGGCGGGAGGCGCTGGGCGAGGCGGTGGTACGCCTCCGCTCGGGCGGCAAGCTCTACGCGGGGCGCGGCATTTCCACCGATATCGTCGGCTCGAGCATTATGGCGTATATCAACGCGCTCAACAAGATCGTATATGAGGAGAAGGAAGAATGAACCTCTCGTTTTCAACGCGCGGACTCCCCCCGACCGACTGGGCGGAGCTGCGCGCCGCCGCCGCGGAAAACGGCTTTTGCGGCATCGAGATCTACGACGCCTGCAAGGACGCCGCGCTGACCGGGCCCGGCGGACCGTTCCATCCCTATAACACCGCCGCCACCCTGCGCGATCTGCGCGACCGGGGGCTCTGTATCCCGCTCTTTGACAGCTCCTGCAATATCGGCCGCGGCGACCCCGGGACGCTGGAGAAAGCGCGCTTTCTCTTCTCTCTCGCCGGGGCGATGAAGACGGAATACGTGGCGCTGCGCAGCGACGCGGAGGATCTCTCCGCCGTCAAAGCGGATCTCGACGCGCTGATCCCGGACGCCGAGGCGTGCGGCGTGGTGATCCTCATCAAGAGCAACGGCGCGTTTTCCGACACCGCCGTCCTGCGCGCCCTGCTCGACGAATACGCCTCCGACCGGCTCGGCGTGCTCTGGGATATCCACCACCCCTACCGCGACTGCGGCGAAACGCCGGACGAAACGATCCGCAACCTCGGCGCCTACGTCAAGCACGTCCACCTGCGCGACTCGGACGACGGCGGCGCCTACCGCCTCGTCGGCGAGGGGACCCTCCCCGTCGAGGATTTTATGCGCGCGCTCTATTCGGTGGACTACGACGGCTTCCTCTCTCTCGAATGGAAGACCGAGTGGATGAAGGAGCTGCCGTATTTTGAGGTGATCCTCCCGCACTTTGTCAACTTTATGAGCCGCTTCGGCCAGACGCGCGGCAAAAAGAAGACCCTCTACTTCAACCACGACGGCTCCGGGCAGTATATCTGGAAAAAGGACGAGCTGATCGACCTGACCTTCCCGCAGGTGCTCGACCGCGTGGCGAAGGAGTTCCCCGACCAGTACTGCTTCAAATACACCACCCTCGACTACACCCGCACCTACGCGCAGTTCCGGCGCGACGCGGACGACTTTGCCCGCGCCCTCGTCTCCCTCGGCGTCCGCGCCGGCAGCAAGGTGGCGATCTGGGCGACCAACGTCCCCGCGTGGTTCATCACCTTCTGGGCGGCAACGCGGATCGGCGCGGTGCTCGTGACCGTCAACACCGCCTATAAGATCCACGAGGCGGAGTACCTTTTACGCCAGTCGGACACGCACACGCTGGTGATGATCGAGTCCTGCCTTGACTCCGACTACCGCGGGATCATCAACACTCTCTGCCCGGAGATCGCCTCCGCCAAACCGGGCGAGCCCCTCCATTGCAAAAAGCTCCCCTTTCTGCGCAACGTGATCACCGTCGGCTTCCGGATGCCCGGCTGCCTTACCTTTGACGAGGCGATGGCGCGCAAGGAGCTGGTCAACCCCCGCGAAACCGAGCGGATGGCGGCCCGCGTCCGCCCGGACGACGTGTGCAATATGCAGTACACCTCCGGCACCACCGGCTTCCCGAAGGGCGTGATGCTTACCCACTACAACGTGGTGAACAACGGCAAGTGCATCGGCGACCGGATGGGGCTTTCCACCGCCGACCGGATGATGATCCAGGTCCCGATGTTCCACTGCTTCGGCATGGTCCTTTCGATGACCTCCTCCCTGACGCACGGCGCCACCGTCTGCCCGATGCCCTACTTTTCCGCCAAGAGCTCGCTTGCGTGCATCCGGCAGGAAAAGATCACCTGCTTCAACGGCGTGCCGACCATGTTTATCGCGATGTTCAACCACCCCGACTACCGGCTGACCGACTTCTCCCACATGCGCACGGGGATCATGGCGGGCGCGGGCTGCCCGCCCGAGCTGATGCGGCGGGCCGCCGACCCGAACGAGATGCACATGACGGGGATCGTCAGCGTTTACGGACAGACGGAATCCTCCCCCGGCAGCACCATGTCCGCGTGGACCGATCCGCTTGACGTGCGGTGCGACACGGTCGGCTACGACTTTCCGCACGTGCAGTGCAAGATCGTTGACCCCGAAACGGGCGAAACCCTGCCGGACGGCGAAAACGGCGAGTTCTGCTCGCGCGGCTACAACACGATGAAGGGCTACTACAAGATGCCGGACGCCACGCGCGACACCGTGGACGCGGAGGGCTGGCTCCACTCCGGCGATCTCGCCTGCCGGGACAAAAACGGCAACTACCGCATCACCGGCCGCCTCAAGGATATGATCATCCGCGGCGGCGAGAATATCTACCCGAAGGAGATCGAGGAGTTCATCTATACCCACCCCGCCGTGCGGGACGTGCAGGTCATCGGCGTTCCGGACAAGCGCTACGGCGAGGAGGCGATGGCGTGCGTGATCTTAAAGGAGGGCGCTTCCCTCTCCGAGGAGGAGATGCGCGCCTATATCACCGCCTCCCTCGCGCGGCACAAGGTGCCCCGCTATATCGAGTTTGTCGACTCCTTCCCGATGAACGCCGCGGGCAAGGTCCTCAAGTATAAGATGCGGGAGGAAGCCGCGCGCCGGCTCGGCCTTTCCTAATTTTGCAAAACGCTTGACAAACCGGGCGCGGCGTATTATAATCACAGAGTAAAGGCTGTGACGAAGACGGTCGCGGCGTCGCTTTTCCAGAGAGCCGGCGGTTGGTGCGAGCCGGTAAAGAGCGCTGCAAAGACCCATCCCTTCCGAGCCGAAGTCCGAACGGGCGACCAAGTAGGCGCTTCCGTATTTGCCGCGTAAAGGCATAGGGGTTGTCCGACCCCGGTGAGTGGCAGGTTTTCCTGCAATTTGAGTGGTACCGCGAGTGTTTTTTGACACCCGTCTCAAAAGCGAGACGGGTGTTTTGTTTTTTAAGAAAAGGAGTTCGTATGGCAAACGCAGAACGGGAAAAACTGGCCGAGGTAGCGGCGCGCATCCGCGAGATGCGGGAGATCTCCGGCCTGAGCGCGGAGGAGATGGCGAAGGCCGTGGAGGTCTCGCCGAAGGAATACGCCGCCTACGAGGAAGGGCTGGTCGACTTCCCCTTCACCTTCATCCACAAGTGCGCCAAGGTCTTCAACATCGGGATCACCGACCTTCTCGAGGGCGAGAGCGCCCACCTTTCCTCCTACACCGTGACCCGGAAGGGACACGGTCTGCGTACCGCGAAGGAGGACGGCATCGAGATCCGCGATCTCGCGCCGCTCTTCCGCAAAAAGATCGCGGAGCCGTACTGGGTGCGCTACGAATACAGCGAGGAGCTGCAGGACAAGCCGATCCACTGCGCCAAGCACTCCGGTCAGGAGTTCGATCTGGTCGTCTCCGGCCGGCTGAAGGTCCGGATCGGCGACAACGTCGAATACCTCGGCGAGGGCGACAGCATCTACTACAACAGCTCCACCCCGCACGGGATGATCGCCGTGGACGGGCGGGACTGCCTGTTCGTGGCGGTCGTGCTGCCGGGCGCCGACCAGCCGGAAAACCTGGTGCGCGACACGCTGATCCCCGCGCGGACCGCCGCCGGCAGCCGCGCCGCCTCCCGCTTTATCCGCTGTACCGAGGACGAGCGCGGCTATCCCCTCTCCGTTGCGTTTGAAAACGAAGACAACTTCAACTTCGCCTTCGATATCGTCGACGCGATCGCCAAGCGGGAGCCGGACAAGCTGGCGATGCTGCACGTCGCCCGCGACGGGACCGAGCGGCGCTTTACCTTCCGGGATATGAAGCGCGCGTCGAACCAGTGCGCCAACTACTTCAAAAACCTCGGGATCAAAAAGGGCGACCGCGTGATGCTGGTCCTCAAGCGGCACTACCAGTTCTGGTTCTCGATCCTCGCCCTGCACAAGCTGGGCGCGGTCGCGATCCCCGCGACCAACCAGCTCCAGAGCCACGACTTTGAGTACCGCTTCAACGCGGCGGGCGTTTCCGCGCTGATCTGCACGGCGGACGGCGACTGCGCGCGGCAGGCGGAGATCGCGGAAAAGACCTCCCCCACGCTGAAGACGAAGATCCTCGTCGGCGGCAGGCGGGAGGGCTGGCGCGACTTTGACGAGGAGTACGGGCTTTACAGCGCCCACTTCTACCGCGGCGAGGACGCCGCCTGCGGCGACGACGCGATGCTGATGTTCTTCACCTCCGGCACGACCGGCTACCCGAAGATCGCCGTCCACAGCCACAAGTACCCGCTGGGGCATTACCTGACCGCCAAATACTGGCACGGCGTATCGGAGGAGGGACTGCACTTCACCATCTCCGAGACCGGCTGGGGCAAGGCGCTCTGGGGCAAGCTCTACGGCCAGTGGCTCTGCGAGGGCGCGGTGTTCACCTACGACTTCGACCGCTTCGAGGCGGCGGATATCCTGCCGATGTTCGCCAAATACCGCATCACCACCTTCTGCGCGCCGCCCACCATGCTGCGGATGATGATCAAGCAGGACATCTCGCGGTACGATCTCTCCTCCGTCGTCCGTATGACCACAGCGGGAGAGGCGCTCAACCCCGAGGTCTACCGGCAGTTCGAAAAGGCGACCGGCCTGCGGATCATGGAGGGCTTCGGCCAGACCGAGACCACCCTCTCGATCGCCAACTTCACCGGCGGGCCGCACAAGCTCGGCTCGATGGGCCGCCCCTCCCCGCTCTTTGACGTGGATCTGCTCGGCCCGGACGGCAAGCCCGTCCCGGACGGCGAAGCGGGCGAGATCGTGATCAAAACCTCCGAAAAGATCCCCTGCGGGCTCTTTCTGGGCTATTACCGCGACGAGGAGCGGACGCGCGAGGTCTGGCGCGACGGATACTACCACACGGGCGACACCGCGTGGCGCGACGAGGACGGCTTTTTCTGGTACGTCGGCCGGGTGGACGACGTGATCAAATCCTCCGGCTACCGGATCGGGCCGTTTGAGATCGAAAGCGTCATTATGGAGCTTCCCTACGTGCTTGAGTGCGGCGTTTCCGCCGCGCCGGACGAGGTGCGCGGACAGGTCGTCAAGGCCTCCGTCGTGCTCGTACCCGGGACCGAGGGCACGGAGGAGCTGAAAAAGGAGATCCAGACCTACGTCAAGACCCATACCGCCCCCTACAAATACCCCCGCATCGTCGTCTTCCGCGACAGTCTGCCGAAGACGATCAGCGGAAAGATCCAGCGCAGTCTGCTTTGATCTCCGGCCGATAAAAAAACATTGACATAACGAAAAAGTAATGATATAATAAACCATATCAAAAAGGCGATGAGGAAGAGTCCGCAGAGACGGGATATGCGCAGAGAACCGGCGTTTGGTGAAAGACCGGGGATATCCGCTTTACGGTGTAACTTCTGAGCCGGAAGGAAGAAAGGGAGGTCTCCTCCTGATTAGACCCTTCCCGTGAGGCTGCGTCAAGGCGAAAGGGATTGTCGGATCCCGGAGGGACAGCGCAAGCTGTAATTTGAGTGGTACCGCGGGTGTTGAACGCTCGTCTCAAAGTCATTACTTTGGGACGAGTTTTTTGTCCCGTGAAAGGATGTGTTCGATTTGGAAAGACTGTCCGGGCTGGATCTCAGGATCCGGGAGATGGCGCAGCGGATCCGGGAGCTGCGCGAAATCACGCGCTTTACCGTCGCCGAGATGGCGGAAAAGACGGGCGTGACGGCGGAGGAATACGCCGCCTGCGAAAACGGCGAACGGGATCTCAACTTCGCCTTTATCTACCGCTGCGCGCTCGCGTTCGGCGTCAACGTAACCGACATCATCGAGGGCGTGAGCCCCACGCTCAGCTCCTATACCCTCACCCGCGCCGGCAAGGGGCAGCTCGTCGATCAGGCGCACGGCATGGCGTACTACAATCTGGCCGCCCCCTTCCTCAACCGGATCGCCGAGCCGCTCTACGTGCACAGCTGCTACGACGAGGACGCCCAGCGCCGCGACATTCAGCTCACCTCGCACGCGGGACAGGAGTGCGATATCGTCGTTTCCGGCCGGCTGATGGTGCAGGTCGGGAGCCATAAGGAGGTCCTCGGCCCCGGCGACAGCATCTACTACGACAGCGCCACCCCCCACGGGATGATCGCCGTGGACGGGCAGGACTGCGATTTTTACGCGATCGTCCTCAACCCCACCGGCGAGCCGATCCCGGAGCTGACGCCGGCGAAGCTGATCCCGGGGACGGAACGCGCGGCGAAAAAGGACGACGCGACACGCGTCTACCGCGAGTATATCGACGTGACGGAGGACGAAAACGGCACCCCGACCTCCATCACCTTCAAAAACACCGAGCGTTTCAACTTTGCGTTCGATATCGTCGACGAGATCGCCCGCCGCGAACCGGAGAAGCTGGCGATGCTCTACGTGGCGCGGGACAAGACCGAGCGGCGCTTTACCTTCCGGGATATGAAGCGCGCCTCGAACCGGTGCGCCAACTACTTCAAAAGTCTCGGCGTGAAAAAGGGCGACCGCGTGATGCTGGTGCTGAAGCGCCACTACCAGTTCTGGTTCTCGATCCTCGCGCTGAACAAGCTCGGGGCGATCGCGATCCCCGCCACCGCCCAGCTCCAGAGCCACGACTTTGAATACCGCTTCAAAGCGGCGGGCGTTTCCGCGGTGATCTGCACGGCGGACGGCGACACCGCGCACCAGATCGAGCTTGCCTGCGAGAGCGGGTGCTTTCTTCCGAACAAGCTGCTCGTCGGCGGCAGGCGGGAGGGCTGGCGCGACTTTGACGGGGAGTACGGTCTTTACAGCACCCACTTCTACCGGGACGAGGACACCGCCTGCGGCGAGGATCTGATGCTGATGTACTTCACCTCCGGCACCTCCGGCTACCCGAAGATCGCGGCGCACAATCACAAATACCCGCTCGGGCATTTCCATACCGCGAGATACTGGCACGCCGTGGACAGCGACGGGCTGCACTTTACCATCTCGGACACCGGCTGGGCAAAGGCGATGTGGGGCAAGCTCTACGGCCAGTGGCTGTGCGAGGCGGCGACCTTTGTTTACGACTTTGACCGCTTCGACGCGGCGGATATCCTCCCGATGTTCGCCAAGTACCGCATCACCACCTTCTGCGCGCCGCCCACCATGCTGCGGATGATGGTCAAGCAGGATCTTTCCCATTACGACTTCTCCTCTGTCGAGCATATGACGACGGCGGGAGAGGCGCTCAATCCCGAGGTCTACCGGCAGTTTGAAAAAGCGACCGGTCTGCAGATCAAGGAGGGCTTCGGCCAGAGCGAGAGCACGATGATCATCGGGAATATGACGGGCGCGCCGCATAAGATCGGCTCGATGGGCAAGGCGGCGCCGATCTACGACGTGGACGTGGTGGACGCCGAGGGAAAGAGCGTGGCGGTCGGCGACGTCGGCGAGATCGTGATCCGCATCGACCGGGGGATCCCCTGCGGCCTCGCCGTCTGCTATTACGGCGACGAGGAGAAGACCGCGGAGACCTGGCGCGACGGGTTCTACCACACGGGCGACACCGCGTGGCGCGACGAGGACGGCTTTTTCTGGTACGTCGGCCGGGTGGACGACGTGATCAAATCCTCCGGCTACCGGATCGGGCCGTTTGAGATCGAAAGCGTCATTATGGAGCTTCCCTACGTGCTTGAGTGCGGCGTTTCCGCCGCGCCGGACGAGGTGCGCGGACAGGTCGTCAAGGCCTCCGTGGTGCTCGTGCCCGGGACCGAGGGCACGGAGGAGCTGAAAAAGGAGATCCAGAACTACGTCAAGACCCACACCGCCCCCTATAAGTACCCCCGCATCGTCGTGTTCCGCGACAGTCTGCCGAAGACGGTGAGCGGCAAGATCATCCGCCACGAATTATAAAAACCGGATAAAGGAGAAGATACGCAAGATGAAGAACGAAATCAAAATCATCAAAAACGAACGCCCCGCGGCGAAGCCCGCCGACGAAACGAAGCTCGGCTTCGGCAGGGTGTTCACCGACCATATGTTTGTGATGGAATGGGACAAGAATATCGGCTGGCACGACGCGGCGATCGTCCCCTTCGGCCCGCTCTCCATCCATCCCGCCTCCACCGTGCTCCATTACGGCGCGGAGATCTTTGAAGGGCTGAAGGCGTACCGCTGGGCGGACGGCTCGGTCAAAATGTTCCGCCCGGAGGAGAACTTCAAGCGGATGAACCGCTCCGCCGAGCGGATGGGGCTCCCGCAGTTTGACGGAGAGTTTATGCTCGCCGCGCTGAAAGAGCTCGTTTCGCTCGACCGGGACTGGGTCCCTCACGGCGAGGGGACAAGTCTCTATATCCGCCCCTTTCTGATCGGGGACGACGAGCATCTCGGCGTCCACGGCGTCGCCCACGCGCGTTTCTATATCATCCTCTCCCCCTCCGGCAGCTACTACGCGACCGGGCTTGCCCCCGTGAAGATCATGATCGAAGCGCACGACGTGCGCGCGGTCCGCGGCGGCACGGGCGAGGCCAAGTGCGGCGGCAACTACGCCGCCTCCGTCCGCGCGGGCGAACGCGCCGCCGGAAAGGGCTTTTCCCAGGTCCTGTGGCTGGACGGCGTGGAACAGAAGTATATCGAGGAAGTCGGCGCGATGAACGTGATGTTCAAGATCGGCGGGAAGATCGTAACCCCCGCGCTCACCGGCTCCATCCTGCCCGGCATCACCCGCAAATCCATCCTGGAGCTGCTCCGCTTCCGCGGGATCGAGGCGGAGGAACGCCGCATCTCGGTCGACGAGCTCGTGGAGGCGCTGGAGACGGGCAAGCTCGAGGAGGCGTGGGGCTGCGGCACCGCCGCCGTCGTCTCCCCGATCGGGCAGCTGACCTACCGCGATAAGGACTATACCGTCAGCGGCGGCAGGATCGGCGAGACCACGCAGATGCTCTACGACGCCGTGACCGGGATCCAGTGGGGCAAGGAAGAAGACGCGCTCGGCTGGGTGTTCCCGGTGACCGAATGAAGCGCGTTACCCTCTTCTGCGGCCACTACGGCAGCGGCAAGACCAACGTTGCCGTCAACTACGCAAAGCGCCTCGCCCTCGCGGGGCGTCCCACCGCGCTGGCGGATATCGACGTTGTCAATCCCTACTTCCGCTCCGCCGACTCCCGCGCGGAGCTGGAAGCGCTCGGGGTCCGGGTGATCGCCCTGCCGTTTGCCAACACCAACGTCGATCTCCCCGCCCTCCCCTCCGAGGTGTACGGCCTCGTCGAGCGGCGGGACGTGTACGCCGTACTCGACGTCGGCGGGGACGACCGGGGCGCGTACGCCTTAGGCCGCTTCACGCCCTATATCCTCGCGGAAAACGACTACGAGATGCTGCTCGTCGTCAACTTCTTCCGCCCGCTCACCCGCACGGCGGAGGAGGCGCTTGACGTGATGCGTGAGATCGAGCGCGCCGCGGGGATCCCCTTTACCGGGATCGTCAACAACTCCAACCTCGGCGCGGAAACGACCGCCGAAGACGTGGAGGGGACCGCGAAGGAGGCGGACCGTCTTGCCGGTCTTGCCGGCGTCCCGCTCGTTTTTACCTCGTTTGACGGGCGGCTTTCCCCCGACTGCGAGCGGCCGTTTCCCCTGACGCTGCAACAAAAGTTCATATAAAGGAGCTATCGCTATGGCAAACGTAACCTTCCGGACCGATCTCTGCAAGGGCTGCGGCCTCTGTGTGTCCGCCTGCCCGCGCGGGATCATCAAGCTGGCGAAAGACAAGATCAACAAAAAGGGACACAATCCCGCCGAGATCACCGACAGAGAAAAGTGCATCGGCTGCGCCTGCTGCGCGACGATGTGCCCCGACTGCGTGATCACGGTTGAAAAGTGAGGTGAGAGATATGGGCAACAAGGTCCTGATGAAAGGCAACGAGGCGATCGCCGAATCCGCGATCCGCGCCGGCTGCCGCCACTATTTCGGCTATCCCATCACGCCCCAGACGGAGGTCGCGGCGTATATGGCGAAGCGGATGCCGAAGATCGGCGGCACCTTCCTCCAGGCGGAGAGCGAGATCGCCGCAATCAATATGGTCTACGGCGTCGCCGCCACCGGGCGGCGGGTGATGACCTCCTCCTCCAGCCCCGGCATCTCCCTCAAACAGGAGGGGATCTCCTATATCGCGGGCAGCGATCTGCCCTGCCTGATCGTCAACGTACAGCGCGGCGGACCGGGGCTCGGCGGGATCCAGCCCTCCCAGTCCGACTACTTTCAGGCCACCAAGGGCGGCGGACACGGGGACTACCGGCTGATCGTCCTCGCCCCCTCCTCCGTGCAGGAGATGGCGGATATGACCGCGCTCGCCTTCGACCTCGCGGACAAGTACCTTATGCCCGTGATGCTGCTTGCGGACGGCACCATCGGCCAGATGATGGAGCCGGTCGAGCTGCCCGAGGCGCGGGAGCCGCAGTTTACCGAAAAGGACTGGGCGGTCACCGGGACGAAGATGCGGCGCGCGCACCATATCGTCAACTCGCTCTACCTCGTCCCCGAGGAGCTGGAAAAGAAAAACTTTGAACGCTTTGAACGCTACGCGCGTATCGAGCGCGAGGAAGCCCGTTTTGAGAGCTTTATGATGGAGGACGCCGAATATTGCGTCGTCGCGTTCGGGATCGCCGCCCGCGTTTCCAAAAACGCGGTAACGGCGGCGCGGCGCGAGGGGCTGAAGGTCGGGATGATCCGCCCGGTCACCCTCTGGCCGTTCCCCTCGGCGGCGCTCGCGGAAGCGGCAAAGACCGTCAAGGGTTTCCTCTCCGTGGAGCTTTCCATGGGGCAGATGATCGAGGACGTGAAGCTCGCGGTGAGCTGCAGCCGCCCCGTTTCGCTCTGCCGCCGCGCCGGCGGTATGATCCCGTCCCCCGACGAGGTCCTGACAAAAATCCGGGAGATGGCAGGAGGGTACGAAAGATGACCGTATTTGAAAAACCGAAAAGTCTGACCGACGCGGAGTTCCACTACTGCCCCGGCTGCACCCACGGCATCATCCACCGCCTTGTGGCGGAGGCGATCGACGCGCTGGGGATCGAGGGCCGGGCGATCGGCGTTGCGCCCGTCGGCTGCGCCGTGATGGCGTACAACTATTTTGCCTGCGACATGGTCGAGGCGGCGCACGGACGCGCCCCCGCCGTGGCGACCGGGATCAAGCGGAGCCTGCCGGAGAATATCGTCTTCACCTATCAGGGCGACGGCGACCTCGCCTCGATCGGCATGGCGGAAACGGTCCACGCCGCCACCCGCAACGAAAACATCACCGTGATCTTCGTCAACAACGCGATCTACGGGATGACCGGCGGGCAGATGGCGCCCACCTCCCTGCCCGGACAGGTCACGCAGACCTCGCCCTACGGGCGGGACGTGAGCGTCGCGGGGTATCCCGTCAAGGTCGCGGAGCTCCTCTCCTCGCTTGACGGGCCGGAGTTTATCGCCCGCGTGGCGGTCAACAACGTCAAAAACGTCAGAAACGCCAAAAAGATCATCGAAAAGGCCTTCCAAAACCAGATCGAGGGCAAGGGCTTTTCCCTTGTGGAGGTCGTCTCCTCCTGCCCCACCAACTGGGGGATGACGCCGGACAATGCCCTGAAGTGGGTGGAGGAAAAGATGATCCCCTATTATCCGCTCGGCGTCTTCAAGGACAGAAGCGCCGGAAAGGAGGAAGACAAAGCATGACCACACAGATCCTTATCGCCGGGTTCGGCGGGCAGGGCATCCTGTTTGCCGGCAAGTTCCTTGCCAACAAGGGACTTCTGGAAGGCCGGCAGCTCAGCTGGCTTCCCTCCTACGGGCCCGAGATGCGCGGCGGCACCGCCAACTGCAGCGTGGTGCTCTCCGACGAGCCGATCGGCTCGCCCATCGTCAACAAGCCGGACGTGCTGATCGTGATGAACCTGCCCTCGCTTGACAAGTACGAAAAGGCGGTCGCGCCGGGCGGCTCGGTCTTCGTCGACTCCACGCTGATCGAACGCCGCGTGGCGCGCGGCGACGTGAAAGCGTTTTATATCCCCGCGACGAAGCTCGCGCAGCAAAACGGCATCCCCACCCTTGCGAATATGATCCTGCTCGGCAAGGTGATGCGCGAGAGCAGCTTCGTTTCCTATGAGGGGATCGAGGATGCGGTGCGTTCCATCGTTTCCGCCAAGCACGCCGATCTCTATGACGTGAACCTGAAGGCGATCCGCCTCGGCTACGAGTACGAGGCATGATCGACGGTTACCGCATCGTCGACGCCCACTGCCACGTTTACCCCGATCAGATCGCAAAGCGCGCGGTCGCCGGCACCGGCGCCTTTTACGGCGTTGACTTCGCGCTGGACGGCAGGGTAAGCACCCTGCGGGAGATCAGCGCCGCCTGCGGCGTTGATCACGCCGTGATCCAGTCGGTCGCCACCACCCCCGCGCAGGTCAAAAGCATCAACGAGTTCATCGCCGCCACCGTCGCGGCGGGGGGCGGCTTTTTCACCGGGCTCGGCACCCTCCACCCGGACAGCGGGGACCTCGTCGGCGACGTGGAACACCTGACGGAGTTGGGGCTGCGCGGCGTCAAGCTCCATCCCGACATTCAGCGCTTCAAGATCGACGACTACCGCTGTCTGCGGATCTACGAGCTCTGCGAGCGGCGCGGCCTGCCGATCCTGATGCACACCGGCGACAACCGCTACGACTACTCCAACCCCAACCGGCTGATCCCGGTGCTGGAGATCTATTCTTCTCTGACCGTGATCGGCGCGCATCTCGGCGGCTGGTCGATCTGGGAGGAAGCGGCAGAAAAACTCCGCGGAACGCCCAACCTGTGGTTCGACTGCTCCTCGACCTTTTCCTGGGTGGAGCCCGCCACCGTCCGGCGCCTCATTCTCCTGCTCGGCTGCGACCGGGTGCTCTTCGGTACTGATTACCCGATGTGGCATCCGAAGACGGAGCTTGAGCGGTTCTTTTCGATGGGGCTCACACGGGAAGAGAACGAGCAGATCTTAAGCGGAAACGCGAAAAAACTCTTCGGTATCAAAACGGTATAAAAAAGCCCGCGGCGCACTTCTTCGGAAGTGCGCCGCAGGTGTTTTCCGGGCGTCCGCGGACGCTCCTTTTTTGTCGTTCAGCCGATCGGCTCGAAATCGGCGGCGCCGTGCTTGCAGAGCGGACAGACGAAATCTTCCGGCAGCTCGCCCTCGTGGATATAGCCGCAGATCTTGCAGACGTAGCCCTTTTTGCCCTCGGTCTGCGGTTTCGGCTTGACGTTTTCGTGATAATAGGAATAGGTCATCGTCGGGCGGTCGTTGATCACGCGCGCCTCGGCGACCGAGCAGATGAACATCCCGTGCGAGCCGAGATCGACGTACTGCTCGACGGTGAGCGACATCATCGCGTTGACGTACTGCGGGAGGATGGCGAGGCCGTTATCCGACCGGGCGGGGACCAGCCCCTCGAACTTGTCGGCGTTCCGGCCGCTCTGGAAGCCGTAGCGCTCGAAGACGGAGAAGGGCGCGTCGACCGAGAGACAGTTGACGTTCATCACGCCCGTCTGCCGGATGACGTGGTGGGAATAATTCGCTTTGTTGATCGTCACGGCGATGCGGGTGGGATTGTCCGCGACCTGCGCGACGGTGTTGACGATCAGCCCGTTGTCGCGGGCGCCGTCCCGGGAGGTCACAACGTAAAGGCCATACCCGATCTTGAAGAGGGCGCGGAGGTCGTTCTTTTCCGCGGCGTCGGGCGAGAGGGCGGCGTACTCGCGGGAGAGCTCGTCCGCGAGCGCGTCCAGCTCCGCCTTGCTTGCGTCGTTTAACGCCGACTTGATATGCACGACGGTCTCGCAGAAGGCGAGATCCTTGCAGACGGCGAGCTTTTCGCGCATCAGCTTGGCGGCCAGCGGCGCCCAGGACCCGTTTTCGATCAGGCCGACCGTCCGGCGTTTGAAGCCGCGCTCGACGAGATGGTCGATGAACTCCCGCATAAAGGGGTAGATGTCCGCGTTGTAGGTGGTGGTGGCGAGAACGAGCTTTGAATACCGGAAGGCGTCCGCCACGCAGAGGGCGGGGTCGCTGCGGGCGAGGTCGCGCAAAACGACCTTCGGGCAGCCCGCCTTTTTCAGTTTTTCCGCCAGCATCTCGACCGCGCGGGCGGTGTGCCCGTAGACGGAGGTGTAGGCGATAAGGATCCCCTCCTCCTCCGGCTGGTAGGAGGACCAGAGATCGTAGAGCTTGAGGTAGTGGGAGAGATTTTCGGTCAGAACCGGCCCGTGCAGCGGGCAGATCGCGGCGATCTCCAGCTCCGCCGCCTTTTTGAGGACGGCCTGCACCTGCGCGCCGTACTTGCCGACGATGCCGATATAGTAGCGCCGCGCCTCGTCCTCCCAGGGCTCGGCTTCGTCAAGCGCGCCGAACTTGCCGAACGCGTCGGCGGAGAAGAGGACCTTCTCCGCGCTGTCGTAGGTGAGCATGACCTCCGGCCAGTGGACCATCGGCGCGAAAACGAAGGTCAGCGTATGCCGCCCGAGGGAGAGCGTGCCGCCGTTTTCCACGACGACGCGCCGGTCGGCGTAGTCCTTCCCGAAGAAGTTTTCGATCATCGTAAAGGTCTTCGCGTTGCCGACGACCTGCGCCTTCGGATACGTTTCAAGGAACTTGGCGACGTTGGCGGAGTGGTCCGGCTCCATGTGCTGGACGATCAGGTAGTCCGGCTTCCTCTCTCCGAGGACGGCGGCCAGATTGTCGAGCCATTCGTGGGTGAAATGCCGGTCGACCGTGTCCATCACGGCGACCTTTTCGTCGAGGATCACGTAGGAATTGTACGCCATCCCCCGCGGGACCTTATACTGCCCCTCGAAGAGATCCACGCGGTGATCGTTGACGCCGACGTAGCGGATATCGTTTGTGATCTGCATAAAAACTCCCTTCCCTGCTTTCAAAGCGAAAACTTCATATAGCCCTTTTTGCCTTTTTTCACGCGGACGCCGGCGCGGAGTTTTTCCGCCGGGACGGTCAGACGGACGTCCTCCACCTTCTCCCCGTCGAGGAGCACCCCGCCCTGTTCGATCAGGCGGCGCGCGTCGCCGCGGCTGGCGGCGAGCTTGCCGAGCACGAGCAGCGCGGTGATGCTGATCCCGCCGTCCTCCAGCGCGTCCGCGGGAACGACCGTCAGGGGCATATTCTCGTCGCTCCCCTCGCCGGAGAAGAGGGCTCTCGCGGCGTCGCGGGCTTTGTTTGCCTCCTCCGTCCCGTGCACGAGCTCGGTGAGGTGGTAGGCGAGCGTTTCCTTCTTTTCGTTGACGCGGGAAGCGTCCCACCGTTCCATCTCCTCGATCTCCTCAAGCGGGATGAAGGTCAGCATCCGGATGCACTTCATCACGTCGGCGTCGTCCACGTTGCGCCAGTACTGGTAGAAATCGAAAGGCGCGGTCTTCTCCGGGTCGAGCCAGACGGCGTTGCCTGCGGTCTTGCCCATCTTTTTCCCCTGCGAGTCGGTGAGTAGGGTGATCGTCATCGCGTGCGCGTCCTTGCCGAGCTTGCGGCGGATCAGCTCCGTGCCGCCGAGCATATTCGACCACTGATCGTCCCCGCCGAACTGCATATTGCAGCCGTAGTGCCGGAAGAGGTGGTAGAAATCGTAGGACTGCATGATCATATAGTTGAACTCAAGGAAGGAAAGTCCCTTTTCCATCCGCTGCTTGTAGCACTCGGCGCGGAGCATATTGTTGACCGAGAAGCAGGCGCCGACCTCGCGCAAAAGATCCACGTAGTTGAGGGAAAGGAGCCAGTCGGCGTTGTTGAGCATCGTCGCCTTGCCCTCTCCGAACTCGATAAAGCGCTCCATCTGGCTCTTGAAACGCGCGGCGTTGTAGTCGATATCCTCGCGGGTGAGCATCTTCCGCATATCGGTCCGCCCGGAGGGGTCCCCGATCATCGTCGTCCCGCCGCCGATCAGGGCGATCGGCTTGTTGCCCGCCATCTGCAGGCGCTTCATCAGCGAGAGCGCCATAAAATGCCCCGCGGTCAGGCTGTCCGCGGTGCAGTCGAAGCCGATATAGAAGGTCGCTTTGCCTTCGTTCAGCATCCGGCTGATCTCTTCTTCGTCGGTGACCTGCGCGATCAGCCCCCGCGCCTTGAGCTCTTCATAGATTTTCATAATTCCTCCAAAGCCGCCCGGCGGGCGGCGCAGACTTTCACGTAATCTATTATAAGTTTTCCCCGCCGTCTTGTCAAGACCGGGGGAGAAAAGTGCCGCCGCGCGGCTGAAGCCCCGCGGCGGTCCCTGCCCTGCAACGCCCGAAACAATCTTTTGGCTTGTAGGGCGGGGGTTTATCTCCCGCCGCAACGCTTTGCTTTCTCTGTACGGAATGTTCGCACTCTTGCCTCCCTCCCGAGGGCCCGAATCCCCAAAAGGTCCTCCGGACCTTCCCGGGGACCCCGACGGGCCGGTGGCTCGCGGAGCGAGACGGAAGGAGTTTTTCAATCGTTGTTTTTTCTTTGCTCTCATCCTTACCGCACGCCTACTCCTTCAGTCGCCTACGGCGACAGCGGCCCAGCGGGGTCCCCGAAATA
>CAMKAU010000013.1 GCA_946410595.1 uncultured Clostridia bacterium | reverse complement strand
AACAATCCTTCAGTCAGCTCCGCTGACAGCTCCCTTTACACAAGGGAGCCAAAGAGAGGCAATCGAAAAGCGGGATCCAATCTCCTGCCGCAACGCAAAACAGAAAGCCGACCCATGCTTACCGGGTCGGCTTTCGTATTTGTTTCGCTTTGAATACGCTGACTCTTTTTTTATCCCTTTTCAAAAAGTCTTTTCGCTTGCTTTTCTTCAGAAAAGTAGGTCGTTCCTGCTATTCCAATATCGCGACCTTCTCCTCGCCGTCGCGTTCGGCGAGGCGGACGGAGATCTGTTCGCTGTGGCGGGTGGGGACGTTTTTGCCGACGTAGTCGGGGCGGATGGGCAGTTCTCTTAGCCCGCGGTCGATGAGAACGGCGAGCTGGACGGAGTCCGGGCGTCCCTTGTCAAACAGCGCGTCGATGGCGGCGCGGGCGGTGCGGCCGGTATAGATCACGTCGTCGACGAGGACGACGTGCAGGCCGTCCGGGGAGAAGGGGAGATCGGTGCCGGAGAGGGTCGGCTGGGGGGAGCGTTTGGAGAGATCGTCCCGGTAAAAGGTGATATCCAGGGTGCCGAAGAGGGGTCTGACCCCTTCGATCGTTTCGATCCGGTCGCAGATCCGGCGGGCGAGGTCGGCGCCGCGGCGCTGGATGCCCACGACGGCGACGCGGGAAACCCCCTTGTTGCGCTCGAGGATCTCGTGGGAGATCCGGGTAACGGAGCGGCCGATCGCCGCTTCGTCCATGATCACGGCTTTTTCCCTGCGTTCGTTTTCCTGCATGGCGTTTCCTCTCAGCCCTGCGCGCCGTCCGGCTCCGGGCGGTTTGCGATCATCACGCCGGCGTAGGGGAGGGAGAGGATCCAGTCGCAGAGGGTGTGCCACTCGGGGAGCTTATGGGCGCGGCGGGCGTAGTAGATATTGGAAAGCGTTTCGTAATTCAGCGTCACGGTACGGAGCTGGTTGAAGCTGGAGGGGAGGAGCTGGATCATCTCGTGCCACCAGACGCGGTCCTTCGTTTCGTTGTATTTTTGCCGGACCTCCTCCAGATAGGCGATGAGAGAGTCGAGCTGCGCGAGCCCGGCGGGGGTGAGCCGGTCGCAGGAGAACATCTCCCGCGAAAAGGGGTAGGACTGGATCTTGTGCATCGTGCTGGTGGAATTGGCGACGGTGCCGACCTTGTAGGTATCGAACTCCTTCCACCAGTAGAGGGGGGCGGTGAGATCGACGGAGACGAAGATCTGCCGGATGAACTTGCGGTGGTCGGATCCGGCGGAGCAGAGGCGGGCGGCGAGGGAGAGGTCGTTTTCCCCGAGGATATAGTTTCCCTTTTCGTCGTAGGCGCTGTCGCTTTTGGACCAGGAATTGAGGGGGTTGCGCGCGCCGCGCATCGCGTTCTCGAGGTTCATCACGGAGGTGCGTTCGATCAGGATCATAGCGCTTCCTTTCCGGCGTGTTCCGCCTGCTTGGGGGTTTTCCCCGTGTATTTTTTATAGATGCGGTAGAAGTGCGAGGTATCGTAAAAGCCGAGCGTCTCGGCGATCAGATCGGTGGTCCAGAGGGAGGAGGAGAGCAGCTCCTGCGCCTTGCGGATGCGGAGGCGGTTGCGGTATTCGGAGGGGGAGAGCCCGCCGGAAAACTGTTTGAAGCGGGAGCGGAAGTAGCTTTCGCTGAGAAAGCACATCCGCGCGAGCTCCGCGACGGGGAGATCGGCGGCGGGATTGTCCTCGATGGCGCGGACGGCGGGGGTGAGGTTTTCAAAGCCGAGGCGCGCGTTATCCGCCGAAAGGGAGGCGAACAGCCGGGCAAAAACGGCGAAGCAGCAGCTTTTCATCTCCGCGGGGGTGGAGGAAGGGCGGATAAAGCAGTCGAACGCCGCCTGAAACGCGCGGCCGAGGGAGCCGGAGCGGTCGTCGGCAAAGGCGAGGGGAGAGTCGTTTACTACAAGGCGGCAGCCGGCGGCGTCGCTCAGCCGGAAGCGGATGCAGAAGGTCTGCCCCGTTCTGCCGCCGGAGAGGGTCTCCGAGAGGTAGGGCGTACCCTCGGCGATGAAGACGGCGCCGGGGGAGGAGAGGGAAACGACGGGGTCCTTTTTTCCGGGAACGTAGATATTTTTTCCGCCCTCGGCGGTATAGGAGAGGATATTCTCCCGCCGGCCGCCGGAGAGGTAATTGTTGCGGTTTCCGTCCTCCCAGCGGCGGGAGACGGCGGCCGCCGCCCCGACGTTGAAGTCGGCGCGGGCAAGCTCGGCGAAGGACAGGGTCCGTTCCGTCATAACCACCTCGCAAAAACCGTCGATTTTTACAATCGCATCATCATTTATTACATTGTAAAACATTTTCCGCCGGATTACAATAGAAACGTAAAAATTTTCCTTTACGGAGGTATCTACCTTGCTTTCTTATCGGATTAAGCTCGGCATCGTTCCGGTCCGGCGCGACGTAACGCCCCGCCCGGGCATCTTCAACTGGGAGGTGGCGGAGCGCCGCGGCCGCGAACTGACCGAGGCGGTCATCGCCCGCTACGGCGACGGGCAGACGGAGTTTGTCGACATCAAGGGGATCAACCCGGTCGACGTGATGATCAACGAGGAGGACGCGCAGAAGATCATCGAGCGCTTTCAGGCGGAAAAGGTGGACGGCGTGTTCTTCATCAACGCGAACTTCGGCAACGAGGAGGCGATCGGCGTGGTCGCCGCCGCGCTGAAGGTGCCGGTCTGCATCTGGGCGCCGCTCGACGACCGGTTCGACGCGGACGGGATGCGCTACACCGACAGCCAGTGCGGCATCTTCGGCGTCAGCCGGATGCTGCAGCGCCGCAACATCCCCTTCTCCCATATCGAGACCTGCCGTGTGGATTCCCCGGCGTTTGAGCGGGACTTCACCCGTTTTGAGAACGTTGTGTGCATGGTCCGCAACTTCCGCACGCTGAAGGTGGCGCAGGTCGGGATGCGGCCGCGGCCCTTCTGCTCGGTCATCTTCAACGAGGGCGAGCTGATGCGCAAGTTCGACATCCGCACTATCCCGATCAACCTTGCCGTCATCGTCGACAAGTACAACCGCATCCTCGAAACGAGAAAAGAGGAGCTCGAAAAGGGAAAGGAGCTCCTTCTCTCCCGTTACGAGATGGACGATCTCACCCCGCCGCTCCTCGAGAAAGTTTACGCCTTCGTTCTGCTCTACGAGGAGATCTTCGCGGAGTACGGGGTCGGCGCGATCTCGGCGGAGTGCTGGACGGCGATGCAGCTCGCGGTCGGCGCGATGCCCTGCACGGCGTACAGCGTGCTGGCGGACAAGGGGTATCTGATCAGCTGCGAGAGCGATATGCACGCGGTGATCACGATGGTCCTGCTCGCCTCCGCCACGAGAGGGAAGAAGATCCCCTTCCTCGGCGAGTTCACCGTCCGCCATCCGGAGAACGAAAACGCCGAGCTGCTCTGGCACTGCGGGCCGTTCGCCTACTCGCTGAAGGCGCCGGACAGCAAGGCGAAAAACGTCAATATGCGGCAGTGGTTCCGCGTGAAGGACGGCTCCTACACCGTCGCGCGCTTTGAGGAGGACAACGGCGTCTACCGGATCCTCAACGGCACGGCGAAGGCGACGACCGGTCCCTACACCTTCGGCACCTACCTCTGGGCGGAGTTCGACGGACTCAAGCGCTGGGAGGACAAACTGATCGACGGGCCCTACATCCACCACTGCGTGGAAGTCGAGGGCGACGTGACCGCCGAGATCGCGGAGTTCTGCCGCTATATCCCGATGCTGGAAAACGATCCGATGGATCGCTGACAAATAAAAAAGGAGAAACAAGATGACAGATTTCCTCTTTACACAGGTGCTGACGGAGCTTGAGGACGCCGTCGGCCGCGAAAACTGCTCCACCCGGGATATCGACAAGCTGACCCACGGGGTGGACTACTTCTGGCTCTCCCGTATGTGGGCGGACCGCGGACTGCGGATGCCGGAGGCGGACTATATCGTCTCCCCGAAGAACGCGCAGGAGACCTCCGCCGTTCTCAAGATCGCCAACTACTACAAGATCCCCGTTACCACCTGGGGCGGCGGCGGCGGAACGCAGGGGGGCGCGATCCCGGTGGCGGGCGGCATCCTGCTTGACACCAAGCGGATGGACGCGATCACCGAGTTCAACGAAAAAGGGATGTATATCGAGTGCGGCGCCGGCACGATCTACAAGCACCTCGAGTGGAAGGCGAACGAGCGCGGCTACGCGACGATGCACTACCCGTCCTCCCTCACCTGCTCCACGGTCGGCGGGTTCCTCGCCCACCGCGGCATCGGCGTTGTTTCCACCAAGTACGGCAAGATCGACGATATGGTCCTGGGGATGGAGGTCGTTTTGCCGGACGGCACGATCATCCATACCTCCCCCGCGCCCAAGCACGCGGCGGGGCCCGATCTCAACCAGATCTTCATCGGCTCCGAGGGGACGCTCGGCGTGATGACGAAGGCCCAGATGCGCATCTACGATATGCCGGAGGAGCGGCGCTTCCGCGGCTTCCTCTTCCGCAATATGACCGACGCGTTCGACGCGGCGCGCGAGCTCCTGCAAAAGTTCAAGCCCAGCGTGATGCGTCTTTACGACCCGGCGGAGACCGCCTCGCTGATCAAAAAGATCGTCGGCGTGGAGCGCGAAGGCGCGTTTATGAACGTGGCGATCGAGGGCGTTTCCGAGATGGTCGAGCTGGAGCAGAAGATCCTGCTCTCCACCTTCGCCAAATACGGCGCCGAGGATCTCGGCAGCGAGTACGGCGAAAAGTGGTGGAAGGAAAAGATCACCTTCTTCTATCCCGGCCACATGATGGATCTGCCGCAGATGTTCGGCACGATGGACACGATCGCCCCCTACGGGAAGATCGAAGAGATCTACTGGGCGATGAAAAAGGCGATCGAAACGAACTTCCCGCAGGCCAAGTTCATCGCGCATTTCTCCCACTGGTACGAGTGGGGCGCGATGGTCTACGACCGCTTCATCGTGGACGGCAAGGACGTTCCCACCGACCCGAAGGAAGCGATGCGCCTGCATAACGCGATCTGGAACTGCGGCGTCCGCACGGCGATCGCGAACGGGGGCGTGGTCAACGACCATCACGGCGTCGGCATCAAGCTCGGCCGCCTGATGAAGGAGCAGTACGGCCCCGCGATGAAGGTCTTTGAAGGACTGAAGAGAGAGCTCGACCCGAACGGGATCATGAACCCGTTCAAGCTCGGACTGTAAGGAGGAACGAAGGATGTCATTTTCCAACAAATGCCGCGAGACGGCGGACGCCTGCCGCTTCTGCTGGATGTGCCGCCATATCTGTCCGGTCGGCAATACGACGGGACAGGAAAGAAATACCGCCCGCGCCCGCGCGCTCTCCCTCTCGCTTGTCGGGAGAGGGGCGGCGGAGCTGAAGGGCGACCTTGTGCAGAACGTTTACGAATGCGCCCTCTGCCGCGCCTGCACCGAGGACTGCAAGACCGGCTGGGATCCGGTGCTCTTCACCCGCGAGGCGCGCCGTGAGGCGGTGCTCTCCGGCGAGGCGCCGGAGGCCGTCCGTCTGCTGCTTGAAACCTACGCAAAGACCGGCCATATCTACGGCGCGGAACCGAAAAACAAAGCGTTTTCCGACGCCGCGCGCCGCCACGCCGCCAAGACCGACGTCCTCTTTTACGTCGGCAGCGACGCCCGGCATTTCGCCAAGGACAAAGCCCTCGGCGCGATCGCGCTCCTCGAGCGGGCGAAGGTCTCCTTCACCCTGCTCGAAAAGGAGCCGGAGAGCGGCCGGCAGCTTTCCTTCCTCTGCGGAGACACCAAAGAGACCCGCGACGCGATGCAGGCCGCCGCGGCGCTCTATTCCGGCTACAAGACCGTCGTCTTCTACGAGCCGGAGGACGCCCGCACGGCCAAGCAGGACGCGCCGGAGCTGGGGATCGCCGCGAAGGCGAAGCTTGTGACCTTCCCCGCGTACCTCGAAACGCTGATCGGCAAAAAACTCAAGGTGAAAAAGGGAACGGCCGTTTACACCTTCCAGGATCCCGCGGCGCTCGCCCGGGCGCTGGAGGACGTTTCCTCCGCGCGCGCGGTCCTCTCCGCCTGCGGGGAACTGAAGGAAATGCTCCTCGCCGGAAAAGAGACGGTGCTGGCGGGCGACCTGATCCTTGATCGCTACCTGCACGAAACGGTGCTCGGGATGGCGAAGCGGAGATGGGACGAGGCCGTCAACATGGGGGCAAAGACCCTCGTAACGGCGGACACCGCCGAATACCTCGCCCTCTCGGCGACGAAGCCGAAGGGCGCGCGCGTGATCACGCTGGAGGAGGCGATCGCGGAATGCTTGTAACGCTGAGAGAGATCCTTTGCGACGCGGAAAAAGGCGGCTACGCCGTCCCCGCGTTCAACGTCTACAATATGGAAACGGTCATGGGGGTCCTGCACGCCGCGGAGGCGACCCGTTCCCCCGTGATCATGCAGATCTATTCCCGTCTCTTTGACGGAGAAAACGGCAAGTTCGCCGGCGCGAACATCCTTGCGGCGGCGAAGTACGCGACCGTTCCCGTCGCCTTCCACCTCGATCACGGCGCCACCGAGGCGCAGGTCGTCGGGGCGCTGGAGGCCGGCGCGACCGGGATTATGATCGACGCGTCGAAGCTGGAGTTCGACGACAACGCCGCCCTGACGAAAAAGGTGGTCGCCCTCTGCAAACAGGCGGGGAATATCGCCGTGGAAGGGGAGCTCGGCCACGTCGGGACGACCAAAGA
Source organism: uncultured Clostridia bacterium (assembly GCA_946410595.1). Taxonomy (GTDB): domain Bacteria; phylum Bacillota; class Clostridia; order Oscillospirales; family CAG-272; genus RUG12395. Next base: position 29,299 of record CAMKAU010000013.1, on the reverse strand, counting down.
GGAGATCGGCGACAACTATACCGAGCCGGACGCCGCCCGCCGTTTCGTGGAAGAGACGGGGGTGGAGGCGCTCGCCGTCGCCGTCGGAACGGCGCACGGCCGCTACAAAAAGGCGCCCAAGCTGGCGATCGAACGGATCCGCGAGATCAAAGAGGCGGCCGGCGTTCCGCTCGTGCTGCACGGCGGCAGCGGCGTGCCGGACGAAGAGATCCGCGCCGCGGTGAAGGCCGGGATCCGGAAGATGAACTTCTCCACCGATCTCTGCTATTCCTTCCTTGACACCGTGTTCGCCACCAGCCGCGAGTGGGTCGGCATCGACCTCTTTATGCGGGACGCCGTCAAGGCGGTCGAGACCTTCGCGCTCTCAAAGATCGCGGTCCTCGGCTCCGCCGGTCAGGCAAAATAAGGAGAAAAAGATGGCACGGATCGTCGGCATCGGCGCAAACGTACACGATACCCTGATCACCCTCCCCTCCTACCCCGCGGAGGATACCAAACTCCGCGCGGAGAAGAGCAGGGAGGTCGGGGGCGGCCCCTGCGGCACCGCGCTCGTCGCGGCGGCCAAGCTCGGCGCGGACTGCGCTTATATCGGGCAGCTCGCGCTCGACCGGGGCGGGGATTTCCTTGCCGCGGATATGGCGCGCTGGGGGGTGGATACCTCCCTCACGCGGCGGCGCGAGGGAACCTCCTTTTCCTCCTGGATCTGGCTCTCGGAGGCGGCGGCAACGCGCACCTGCGTGTTTGACCGCGGCTCCCTTTCCCCGCTTTCGCTCGACCCGGAGCAGAAGAAGGCGATCGCCTCGGCGGATCTCCTGCTGCTCGACGGCAACGAGATGGCGGCGGCGATCGAGGGCGCGGAGATCGCCCGCGCAAACGGCGTCAAGGTCCTTCTTGACGCGGGCGGCCGCTACGCGGGGATCGAAGAGCTCCTCCCCCTCGTAGACCTTCTCATCCCCAGCGAGGAGTTTGCCCTCGGGATCACGGGGAAGACGGCGCTGCGCGAGGCGGCAAAAGAACTCCGGGACCGCTATGCGCCCGAGACGCTCGTGATCACCCGCGGCAAGGCGGGCGGCGTCATCCTCGACAAAGACGGATACCGCTCCTACCGGGCGTATCAGGTCAAAGCGGCGGATACCAACGGCGCGGGCGACGTTTTCCACGGCGCCTACGCCTACGCCTTTACGGCGGGCAGAGGAAACGCGGACGAATGCGCCGCCTTCGCCTCCGCCTGTTCGGCTCTCAAATGCACCGGCCTGGGGGGCGCGCGGCAAAGCACGCCGACCCTGCCCGAGCTGGAATTATTCATAAAGGAGAATGAAAGATGAAACTCAAAAAACACTGGAACGGTCAGTACGGCAAATCCGCGTTTATCAAAAACGGGACCCTCGCCCTCATCGACGCGGATATGCTCAAGCTCCGCGCGGGCGAGCAGAAGCACTACTACGAAAAGGACGGCAAGGAGTACGGCCTTGTGATCCTCGGCGGCAAATGCTCGATCGTCGGCGAGGGCTTCTCCTTTGAGAATATCGGCAAGAGAAAGAACGTCTTCGACGGCCCCGCCGCCTCCGTCTATCTGCCGAAGAACTGCGACTTCACCGTGACCGCCGTGGAGGGCGAGGCGGAGATCGTCGTTGCGAAATGCCCGGCGGAGCGGGTCACCAAGCCGGTCCTCGTCTCCCCCGAGGACGTGATCATCAAGCACCTCGGCAAGGACGGCTGGAAGCGCGAGGCGCACTTCAACATCGACGAGCGGGTCGACGCCGACCAGGTCTATATCGGCGAAGCGTGGACCGAGGGCGGTATGTGGTCCTCCTATCCCCCCCACAAGCACGACGACAACAATATGCCCGACGAGTCCTTTATGGAGGAGCTCTACTTCTACCGCTTCGACAAGCCCACCGGCTTCGGCATCCAGCGCGTTTACACGAAGGAAGGGGATATCGACGAGACCTACACCGTCAAAAACGACGACGCCGTCGAGATCCCGCGCGGCTATCACCCCTGCACCTGCGCGCCGGGGTATAAGCTCTACTACCTCTGGATCATGGCGGGCAAGATCCGCGGCTTCAATATGACCACCGACGAAGACCATAAGTGGCTCACGAAATAAACGAAAGGAACGGTCGTTTCCATGAAATACCTGATCGGCGTTGACTTCGGCGGCGGCTCGTCGAAGGCGACGCTGCTCGCGGAGGACGGAACGGTCGCGGCGGAAAACGCCGTCGAGTACCCGACCCGCTACCCCGCCCCCGGACAGGTCGAGCAGGACCCGGAGGACTGGTACGCCGCCACGGTGAAAAACGTCCGGGCGCTGCTTGAAAAAAGCGGCGTTGCCCCCTCCGATATCGCCGCGCTCTCCCTCGACGCCGCCACCCACACCGCCGTTCTCTGCGGGGAGGATTTCACGCCTCTCCGCCCGGCGATCTACTGGACGGACACCCGCTCCGCGGCAATCGCAAAGGATCTGCGGGAGCGGTACGGCGAGCGGATCTTTTCCCTCGCGCTCTCTCGCCCGGATCCGATCTGGACCCTCCCGCAGCTGATCTGGGTGCGGGAAAACGAGCCGGAGCTTTTCTCCCGGATCCGGCGCGTCCTCTTTGCCAAGGACTTCGTCCGCCACCGCGTCACCGGCGACTTTCTCACCGACAGTATCGAGGCGCAGGGCTCCATGCTCTGGGACAACGGCGCCGGCCGCTGGTCGGAGTTTCTCTGCTCGCTTGCCGGGATCTCCCCGGAGGTCCTGCCCCGCGTCGTCCGGCCGACAGATCTTGCCGGTACGGTCACGGCGGAGGCCGCGCGCGAGCTCGGGCTCCCGGAGGGGCTGCCGGTCCTCACGGGGATGACGGACACGGCGGCGGAGGTCTTTGCCTCGGGCGCCGTCGCGCCCGGGAATATGACGGTCAAACTGGCGACCGCCGGGCGGATCTGTGTCATCACCGACCGCGCCTATCCCTCCGACTACCTCATCAACTATTCGCATATCTCCGACGGGCTCTGGTACCCCGGCACGGCGACGAAGGCCTGCGCCTCCTCGCTGCGCTGGTTCCGCGATACCTTCGGGGACGGGATGGACTACCCGGCGCTCGACCGTCTCGCGGAGGCGGCGCCCGCCGGCGCGGACGGACTGCTCTACCATCCCTATCTCAACGGGGAGCTCACCCCCTACGCCGACCCGCAGCTCTGCGCCTCCTTTACCGGCTTCCGCGCCGGACACACAAAGGGGCATTTCGTGCGCGCGGTCATGGAGGGCGTGGCGCTCTCGCTCGTCGACTGCCTCGCCGCGCTCGACTCGCTCGGTCTCCCGCACGACAAAAAGGCCGCCCTGATCGGCGGCGGGGCCAAAAGCCCGCTCTGGCGGCAGATCGTTTCCGACGCGCTCGGCATGGAGCTGGAGGTCCGCCGCTCCGGCGACTCCTCCCTCGGCTCCGCGATGCTCGCGGGCGTTGCCGCCGGGGTCTGGAACACCCCCGCGGACGCGGCGCGCGCCTGCTCGGTTACCGTGGCGTCCGTTTCGCCCGATCCCGCGCGCGGGGAGATCTACGCGCGTCTCTTCGGGCGGTACAAGGCGATCCACGACGCGCTCGCGCCTGTCTACCGCGCCCCTCTGTAAGGAGAAAAAATGAAAAAGCTGAACGTCCTCGTCCTTGTCAAGCCGGTCGGCGGGGAGATCACTCCCTTCGACGGGGCGGCTCTCGAAGCCGCCCTTTCCCTTGACGGGGCGGAGGTGACCGTCCTCTCGATGGCGCCCCTTTCCGCCCGTCCCTGCCTCGCCGCTCTCACCCGCCTCGGCGATCTGCGCGTGATCCTCCTCTCCGACCCCCTCTACGCCGGCTCGGACACGCTGGCGACCGCCCGTATCCTGCGGGAGGCGGTCCGCAAGATCCCCTGTGATCTCATCTTCTGCGGCAGGCAGTCCACCGACGGCGATACCGCCCAGGTCGGGCCCTGCCTCGCCGCGCTCTGCGGCGTTCCCGCGCTGACGAACGCGATGGAGCCGCCCGTCCTCACCGGCAAAACGGTTTCGGTCCGCACCCGATTCGGCAGGGAAAAGGCGCCGCTGCCCGCGCTCCTCACCTTCGAGCGGTTCACGGTGCTGCGCGCCCCTTCGATCTTCTCCCGCGCGGGGGAGATCGAGGTCTGGGACAACCGGACGGTCGGGGCGGATCCCGCCCTCTGCGGGCTGGAGGGCTCCCCCACCCGCGTCCTCTCGGTCAAGGAAAACGAGGGGGGCCGCCGCTCCTGCCGCTTCATCGCCCCGGAGGAGCTGCCCGCCCTGCTGCGGGAGCTCGCCGGCAGGGGCGGCCGCGAGGAGCGGTACCCGGAAAGCAAAACAAAGCTCCCCCATATCGCCGTGATCGGCGAGCGGCCGCAAAAACGCGCCGCCGCGGTCGCGGAGCGCGTTTCGGTGATCCGGGAGACCGCGCCGGAGGCGATCCTGCGGGAGGTAAAGCGCCTTGCCCCGGACGCCGTCCTCTTTCCCGCCGATCTGTGGGGCAGGCGCACCGCGCCCGCGCTGCAGGCAATGCTTGGCTGCGGCCTCTGCGCCGATTGCACCGACCTGAAGACAGACGGCAAGTCCCTCTTTCTCTACCGGCCCGCCCGCTCCGGCAACGTGATCGCGGAGATCCGCTCCGTCGGGCTGCCGCTTGCCACCGTCCGCTGCCCCGAGCCCTCCGGCGACCTGATCGTCGCCGCCGGCCGGGGTGTTTCCGGGGAACTGGATCGCGTGCGCGCCTTCGCCGACTCGCTCGGCGCCGAGCTATGCTGCTCCCGCCCGCTCGTCGACGACGGGCTCCTCCCCTACGAGCGGCAGGTCGGGCTCACCGGCCGCACCGTTACCCCCTCCGTCTACCTCGCCGTCGGGATCTCCGGCGCCGTGCGCCATACCTGCGCCGTCGAAAACGCCGGCGCCGTCATCGCCTGGAACCCCGACCGCTCCGCCCGCATCTTCGACTGCGCCGACTACGGCGTCGTCGCCCCCTTCTGAGGGGGACGGGAGAACGGGAGAACGCCCTACTTTTCTGAAGAAAAGCAGGCACTTCCTTTTCTGAAGAAAAGGAAGCAAAAGACTTTTTGAAAAGGGTAAAGAATTAGAGAAAGCGTGTTCATAGCGAAATAAATACGAAAGCCGACCCGGTAAGCGTGGGTCGGCTTTCTGTTTTGGCGGGACGGCGGGAGATAAACCCCCGCCCTACACGAAACTAAAGTGCGTTGTCTATTTGTAGGGCAGGGGCTTGCTCCTGCCGTTTGGCGTCCTCCCCGAGGAAGGCAAACGGGGGAAAACTCCTTCCTCCTGCCAACGGAAAAGAGCAGGCGGTTTGCCTGCTCTTTTCGCATCGTGCGTCAATTTGCCCGTTTTTTCTTTTTCGCGGCGAGGAAGATCACGCCAAGGAAGGAGCGAAGGAACCCGAATCATTTGGCGTTTTGTTTTGCATAATAAGAACGCAAGAGTTCTCTACCCGCTTCCAGAGAATCGAAAGGATCCACAAGAGGAAAATCCATTAATATTCCACCGTTACAGCATTTTATCCCGGCTTTTCCATCCACTCGACCGATTGGAACAAATCCCGGATACGGTGTTCCTGTAAAGGAAATAGCGAGTATTTCAAACGCAGGTGCAATCTCTCGACATGTTGAAACTGCGCCGAGACACAAGGCGTCAAAAGAAGTAGCCGAGCATTCTTTCGGCGGATCGAGAAACAATTCCTCTATTTTTGCACCGCGGGGAGTTTCCTCTATTTCCAGAGTTAACAGGCGAAAACACTCATTGTTCTTATAGAAAAGATAAGCGACCAAATCGGTTTCTTCCAAATAGAGTCCGACGATCGGAATGGCCTCTATCCTGTCAGCGTTTTGGCAAGCGAAACGCAGTTTCCCTGAAGCGGATTCTGCACAGGCTTCCAGTTCTTCCTTTGTCAGCGGGGTCGGGGCGCGCTCCACATAATGAACGGCTGCAAAAGAATCCGGGTCGGTATAGAATGATCCGATTTGAAAAGCCAAGCCGGAGTCTTCTTTATGATCCGTGGTCGGAGCGGAACAGCAGGAGCAAAGCAGTAAAACAGGCAGAACCAAACAAACGAATCCAAAACTGATTTTTTTCATGAATCCTCCTCTGAATCATTCTTCTGTAATAACTACCTTTGAGATAAAGTCATTATATGTTGTTAGATTCAATTCCTGACGGGCATACTTGTGTTGATGTGCATCGCTTACATAAACATACATCTTATTCCCCTCCCATTCGTAACCGACGCAAACAGTCATATGCCCAGCATAAGGAGAACCGGTAACATCTGCAAAACCTAACATTAAAGGTCTTCCTGCATCCAATTCGGACATAATATCAGTTTCGGAAAAATATCCTTGCCAATAATTGTCTGATGCTAACTTATAAGTGATTCCTCCGCTGGTATGTGAAAAGACATCAAATCCAAGCTGGATATAGTCATTTGCTGTATGATGACCTCCCATAGCCGTTTGAACCGCTATTGCTGCATTTTCTTGTGCGGCTGAAGAAGAACAATCGAACTGTGTATAACCTTTATTGCACCAAAACGCGGCAACATTTGTTATTGCGCAAGGAATACACAAGTGGGAAATGGTTGATGTTAAATTGTGGGGGACATCATAGAGCAAAGAGGTAAACGACCATTCATCCTTATAATCAGTATCTCCAACATAGTTTTTTTGTCTTATATCGTATTCAAAAATGCCGGAGTTATAGGATCCAATCGCGAGGACGCGATTATTTGATTCCCCAGTCTTGGGAGTAATCTTGTACGCTCCGCTTGTAGTTTTGCTTATCTTCCACTTCATCCCGTTAGTAAGAGATCCCGTCCGGAGAACGACCGGTGTGTCTGTCGCCGTCGCGTCGTTTTGTACGCCGAGATAATAGTCGAGAGCCGAATTGGCGGAACGAATGGAATAAGATCCGTCCCCGAGATGTGTGAAAAGCCAAAATTGCGAACCATCTCCACTAAAACTACCTTGACATATTTGTGTACCAGGTAGCATTTGTTGATTTGCAGTATCAACGTATTTTGCAGTTGCTTTATTTTTCAAAAGATATTTGCCGTTTGCAATCTCTGTCACATTCAGCGTGCAGAAGCTGAAGATCCAGGGATCAAAGATTTCGGCAAACACGGTTGTTTCTCCCGGAGAGATCCCCGTTACCGTTCCGCTTGCGTTGACAGAAACTTTGGCGGGTTGGAGAAAAGACCACCCGTGCTGCTGGGAGTTTGTGTCCGGTCGGAAGACGACCGTTTTCAGCCCAAGCTGGCTGAGCGTTCTTGTCTCTTCCGGTGCAACATATGCCTCCGGATCATTTAGATAAGTCCAAGTAGTTGTGTCGTAGAAGAGGATCCCCTGCTCGATCTCGAGGTAGGTATCGTCCTGGAACACCTCGACCGGATCCTGGATCGCCCACGTCATATCCCCGTCCCCGTAGGAGAGATACGCATTGTTGGTATAACTTAGTGCAAGACTCTCCATATCGTAGGAATCATTCCAGATCTCATAGCCGGTTCCGTTCCACCAGATCTCCCACCACGCGTCATCATCCAGCGAAGTCGTTGTGGCGGTACCGACCGTCCGCAGGCAGACGTCGCCCTGCCCGTCGTCGTTGCAAAGTCCCATCGCAAGATTATTGTAAGGACGGATCACGTAATAGCCGTAGGCGATATATTCGATCTTCCACTGCTGACGGAGCCGGTCGATCAGATCATCCGCCGGGTAGTAACGGGTCGTCCCGAACAGCATGATATTGCCCTCGTTGATCATACCGTCCGAGGTAAAGCAAAGACCTTGTTCGATATTATAAAGGTTATAGACGCCTGTCGGCAGGGTCACGGTCACATAGCAGTTTACCGTTCCGGTGCTGCCGTTTGCGTAGGAGACGTAAGCTTTTACGGTTGTATAGCCCGCGTGCACCCCCGTCACCACGCCGTTTGCGTTTACCGTGGCGACCGAGGTGTTGGTCGACGACCATCCGGTCACCGTTCCGCCCGTAATCGCCAGCGCGGAAGCCAGGTTATAGGTCTGCCCTTCCTCAACCGAGAAACTCGGCGTACCCGCGTAATAGATGATGGTAAGCGTGGGGCTGAAGCCGGACGCCGCGTTGTAGGAGGCAAAGGTCTTGTAGATTCCGGCGGTCCCGGCAAGAAAGGCGGCGGAGGGACGGAAGACGATCCCCTTGGAGGGAGAATTGGTCCCTTTCTTCCAGTTGACCGCAAGGTTCGTGATATTGTACCCGTAGCGCTGCGGCGCGTCCGGGACGTTGCCGTTGCCGTAGGTGATCGTGCGAGAATCCAGATAACCCCCCACGTAGACGGACTCGGAGGGGATCGACCACCAGGTCGGGCTGCCCGCCTCGCTCCATCCGGCGGCACTCTCGTTGTAGATCCGGCACTCCAGATCCAGCGGCTCGGACTGGCACATCAGATCCCGGATCTCCACCGTGGCGGAGACGATCTGGTTGGAGTTGGCGATCCCGCTAAGGTTGAGATACGGGAAACGCATCAGGATATAGGAGAGAGAGGAATCGCTCGGGTAGCGTCCCGCGCTGATCGTGTTGGAGGTCGCGGAAATGGGATCCGCGCTGTTGACCGTCACGTCCTCGATGGTACCGACTGAAGAATCGGGGAGGGTGATATCGGGGTCGATGCGGATCGGGTAGACCGTCCGCTCGTCCGCGAGATAGTCGGGATCCAGTAAGAGGGTCACGGTATATTCTTCGTTTTCCCGGACGGTCTCCGCCCGCATGGCGCCGAAGGTGTTGTTCCGTTCGTCCGCCGAGAAGACGATCACGTCCCCGAGAGCGACCTTCCGCGCTCCCGTTTTGTCATAGAGGGCAAAGGAGCCGTCCCGCTCCTCCCGGAGGGAGAGTCCGCCCGTCCGGAGGGTAAAGGCGTATTCGGTCTGCCCCGTATAGGAGGCGACCTCGATCACCTCCCGGATCCCGGTATAGGAGAGAGAGTAAGAATAGCTTGTCTGTTCATCAAGACGGTAGGTCGCCGTTTCCCGATCCTCGGAGAGGAGACCGGCGGCGTCCTTTTTTTGCGCGTCCTTCGGGATCATCGTGGTCTCCACTTCGTCATAGGAGAGCGCGATCCCGTCGGAGAGGCGCTCCGGCAGACCGACGAGGATATTGCTTTGTTCCGTCCGGAAGCCGCCGTCCTTTCCGGCGGTCAGCTTGAGGGAAATATCCCGGATCTCGCCCTTTTCATCCATGTATTTGACGGGGTGACTGTAGGAGATCAGGGTATTGGTGCCGTCGCCGTTCGAGAAGGCTTTGGAATACAGGTCAAACTCTTCTTCGGGCACCCGTTCTCCGCGGGTTTTTGCAAGCTCGGCGCGGACCTCCTCCGGGGTCAGGCGGGGCGGCTCGTCCGGTTCCGCTGCGACGGCCGTCTGCAGGGAGGGGAGAAAAACGGAAAGAGTGAGCAAGAGCGCGAGAAGCAAGGAAGTCTTTTTCAGATATGCTTTCATACAGTCTCCTTTTTCATTATAGTTTATCGGTCTTTTTTTGTCAACGGCAGAAGGACCGGATCTGTCCGGCGCGGGGTCAGATGAGTGCACGCATAGGACCGCCTCTTTTCTTTTTTGTGTTTATTTTGCCCGGAGAGGAGAGCCCTCTGCGGGAGAAACGCGGAGGATAGGAGGAAGGCGGCAAGGCGCCGGGCGCCGGGGAAAGGCGGCGCCTTGCCTGTTTCCTTTCGCTCCCCGGAGTTTATCCGCCTGTCGGCGGAAGTGAAGAGAAAAGAGACCCGGGGAGTGCGCCTTGGCGATCAGTAAGAGGCTTCTGCCGTTTTCTCGATGTGGTCGGTGGTTCCGGTGCCGTAGATGTCGTAGGTATACACGGCGCGGTAGTTGCCGGTGGAGGTGAGCTGGAACCCGTGCGACGTTGAATTGTTCTGCCCGCTCTTGTAGTCGGTCCACTCGGCGCCGTCCACGTCGCTCCAGAAGAAGAGGAGGAAGCGCTTTTGCAGCTTGATCGTGATCGTGGCGCCGGTTGTGCCGGTTTTGCCGTAGTATTTTCCTTTTATAGACGCATACCCGCCGGAGGTGATCGTAAAGATCTCCTCAGTTCGGGAGGTGTCGTCGTCCTTCGTTGCGGCGAGGGCGCCGGGGGCGAGCAGGGCAAAAAGGGTCAGTGCGGTCAGGAGGAGGCAGAGGAGTTTTTTCATAGTATGTACGGTCCTTTCTTTTTTTGATTTTGCGGGGTTTCTCTTTTCTCTCACCCTATATAACGAACGAGGGGGCGATTTTTCAACCAGTTTTTCAAAAAAAATTCAAAATCTTCCAAAAAAATTTTTGAGAGCCGCGAAAACGACTTTTTCGGGGTGCCCGAAAAGAAAAAACCGGTCAAAACAAGCAATTGCTTGTTTTGACCGGCAGAACGCCGGGAGGTTACGTCGGATAGGTCCGTTCGAGCGCGTCGACCTCCTCCGGCGTCAACTCCCGGAGCGTGTCCATGATCGCAAAAAACGCTTCCTTGTCCGTGTTGTCCGCGATCAGGAAGAACTTGTACTCCTCCGTCAGCCAGAGGGCGTAGGATTGCCCCCATTTGTAATAGTAGTAAACGCTGTATCCGTTCCAGTCGATCACCTCGTGGTAGGCGTTTTCCGAATCCATCGTATCGCTCCCGCCGATCAGACTTTGGGAAAAAGCGATCATCCCTTTTTCCCCTTTCCATTCAAACGACAAAGCATCGCACCAAAACGGATCGATTTCTTCAGGAAAAAGAAAGATGTGCTTTCTATAAATCGCATATCCCTCCGGCGGCTCGACCGTATAGAAGGTCTCGATCCGGTCCGGGATATTCTGACCGTTCGGCTTTGCGTAGAAGAAGGTGTGTTTTTCCAGTACGTCGAAGAGAAAACCCGCCGCCGTTTTTCCCCCGGCGGAGACCGGGACGACGAAGAAGACGAAGAGCAGCGCGGCGGCGAGGCCGGCGGCGATCACGCGGCGCAGCGAGCGGCGGCGGCGGGCGGCGGCCTGATCGAGCGCGACCATCGCGTCCGTTGCGGCGATCAGGGAGGCGGGGACGGGGATCTCCCCGCCGGCGTTTTCGATCTGCGCCGTTTCTTCCCGCGCCGCGTCGAGCAGGACCTCTCTCAGTTCCTTTTCCGGGATCCGTTTCATTGTTTTTCCTCCTGCCGCATCCGGGCAGCCAACAGTTTTTTTCCCTTTTTCAGTCTGGCGGAGACCGCCTGGCACGAGATCCCGAGCGACGCCGCGACCTCCGTCTCCTTTTCCCCCAGGACAAGGACGCGGATCATCACGGCGCGGATATCGGCGGGCAGAGTGTCGACCGCGCGCCGCAGCGCCGCCTTTTTCTCCCGCAGGATCAGGCGCTCGGCGGGGTCCCCTCCGCCGTCCGGGCAGAGATCCGCCTCCTGCGCTCCGGAAAGCCGCTCCGCCTCCCGCCGCCGTTGCCGGCAGAGATCCAGAGCCGCGTTCTTCGCCGTCTGATAGACGTACCACCGGAAGAGCTCCGGGTCCGCTTTTTCCAGTTTTTCTCTTGCCGCTCCCCGTTTTAAGAGGGAGCAGAAGGCGTTTTGCACCGCGTCGCAGGCGTCCTGCTCGTTATGGAGAACGCCAAGCGCGACCCAAAGCATCCTCTCGCGGCAGGCGAGCAGGCGATCTCCGTACGCCGCCGCGCCTAAAGCGTGGTCTCGTTTCATCCTTGTTCTTTCCTCTTCATCCTATAAAACGAACGAGGGGGCGTTTTTTCAACCGGTTTTTCAAAAAATTTTCATAATTTTTTCAAAAAACTTTTTCCGCACCCGGTTTCAGCCCTTCAAAACCTCCCCGCCGTAAGGCGGCAGGACCAGTTGCGACAAGGGCTTGCCGGTTTTGAGGAGGGTCATCTCCCGCCCGAGGGGGATCTTCCGCTCCTCGCGGGAAAAGTTGAGCAAAAAGAGGAAGGTTTCCCCCTTTTCGTTTACCCGCGTCTGCGCCGAGACGCCCGCGGGGATCTCGGAGAGGGGACTTTCCAGCCCGAGCTCGTCCGCAAGGCGCCGGTAGAACGCCCCGGAGAAGGCGCCGTCCGCGTCCCGGAAGGCGATATAGTACGCCCTGCCTTTCCCGTAGGCGTGGGAGGTCAGGCAGGGGGTCCCGGCGTAAAACTCGCTTTCGTAAACGCCGAGGATCTCAGTGTCCGCCTCCGGCTTGAGGATCTCGCAGTAGTCCTTTGCCAGATAGCTTTCGCCGAGGGCGGAGATCTTCACCCGTTCCTCGGGGTAGAGGGTGTCAAGCTCCTCCGCCCGCAGGCCGAAGACCTCGGAAAGTCCCGCGCCGGGGAAGCCGCCGAGGTGGCAGAGGTCGTTTTCGTCCGTTTGGGCGAGGGCGTAGGTGGCGACGAGCGTTCCGCCCTCCCGCACGAAGGCGGCGAGGCGCTTTGCCGTTTCCGCTTCGCAGAGATAGGTCATCGGCGCGACGAGCAAGGAATAGCTCCCGTAACTCTCCCGCCGCCCGATCACGTCGCAGGAGATCCCCGCCCGCCAGAAGGGGAGATACTGGCGGAGCAGCGTGGCGCCGACCTGCTTGTTCTTTTTCTGCATTCCCTGCAGATCCTGCAGCGCCCAGACGTTGTCCCAGTCGTAGAGGAGGGCGACCCGGGGGCGCGGGGTACTGCCGACGATCGGGGCGAGCTTTTCGAGCTCCTCGCCGAGCGCGGCGACCTCCCCAAAGACGCGGGTGTCCTCTTTTCCGTAGTGGTCGACCACGGCGCCGTGCATCTTCTCGCTCGAGCCGCGGCTTTTGCGCCACTGGAAATACTGCACGCTCTCCGAGCCGTGCGCCAGCGCCTGCAGGGAGGCGAGCCGCATCATCCCGGGGCGGTAGAGCTTGTTGATCTCCTTCCAGTTGGTGTGGGAGGGGGTGGACTCCATCAAAAGGAAGTTGTCCCGCTTCATCGAGCGCATCAGGTCGTGGGTGAGGGCGATCCACGCCGCCGTTCCCTCGTCCCCCTCCGGTTTGCCCCAGTCGGGGTAGTTGTCCCAGGAAACGAAGTCGAACGGTTTGGAGAGCTCGCGGTAGTCGAGCCCGGTGTAAAAGCCCATCAGGTTGGTCGTGACCGGCCGGTCGGAAAAGGCGCGGACCGCCTCGATCTCCACACGGGCAAAGTCCGCCGTCTGCGCGGTCACAAAGCGCTTCCAGTCCAGCGTCAGCCCGTGGACGCAGGTCTCCCCGATCGGGGAGGGGGGCTCGATCTCCGAAAAGGCGTTCGCCCGGTGGCTCCAGAAGCGGGTCCACCACGCGGCGTTGAGCCGGTCGATCGCGCCGTACTTTTTCTCCAGAAATGCGCAGAACGCCGCGCGGCAGAGCGGGCAGTGGCACTCGCCGTTGAACTCGTTCGAGATATGCCAGGCGAGCAGCGCGGGGTGGCGGCCGTAGCGCTCGGAGAGCTTGCGGTCGATCTCCGCGACCTTCTCCCGGTAGACGGGGGAGGTAAAGCAGTGGTTTTCCCGGCGGCCGTAGACCGCCTTGCGCCGGTCGTCGAGGGTGCGCAGGATCTCCGGGTATTTTTCCGCCATCCAGCGCGGCATCGCGCCGGAGGGGGTGGAGAGGATGATCTTCACGCCGTTTTGTTCCGCTTTTTCAAAGATCGCGTCCGGCACGGAGAAGTCGAATACCCCCTCCTCCGGCTCCAGCTCGGCAAAGGAGAAGACCCCGACGGTCGCCTCGTTCCAGCGGGCGAGGCGCATCAGGCGCATATCCTCGTCCCAGATTTCCGGCGTTTCGCGCCATTGCTCGGGATTGTAATCGCCGCCGAAGAGGATCTTGTCGCTCAGTTTCATCGCTTGTTCCTTTCGCTTCGTTTTTTTGCGGGCCGCTTTTTTCTTTATTATATCGTTTTTCGCCGTTTATTTCAAGCCCGTTCCCGCAAAAAGAGGGAACTCGGGGAAAAGCCGCCGGGGGCGTTTTGCGTCAAAACGGCGGTTTTTATTGACAGGGCGGCCGGATCTCATTTATAATAGAAACAGAAAAAACGGAAAGGAAACGAACGATGAAACGAACGCTTGCCCTCTGTCTCTTGCTTTGCCTGCTGCTCGGCGCCTGCGCAAAGGTCCCCGCGCCGCCCGCCGGAACGGATCCGCCGGCGGAGAGCGGATCGCCGCCCGGAGACGACCTGATCGTTGCCGACGGGGCGGGCGCGTACTACGTCTTCGTCGTCCCCTCCGGCGCCTCCGCGCTGCGCGAACAGGCGACCCGCATGAAAAGCGAGGGCTACACCGTCAGCGGCCGGCAGCTTTTCATCCGCGCGGAGGGGAGCGCCGATCCCGAGGAAAAGGAGATCCTCCTCGGCAAAACGGACCGTCCGGAATCCCGGACGGCGGGCGAGGGGCTCGGCGTCGCCGAGTACCGGATCACCGTGATCGGGGAAAAGATCGTGGTCGCCGGCGGCTCGAACGCCGCGGCGCGCGAAGGGGCCAAGCGGCTTTATCAGACCTATTTTGAGAACGCGAAGGATCGGATCGCGATCCCCCGCGACCTGGATGTGAAAGGAACCTGCGAGATGCTTTCAAACGATTTCAAAGCGGGCTGGAATCCCGCTGTCTTCCCGGCTGAGAACGGGATCGAGCTGCTCTACCAGCTCTGGCTCCCGAAAAACTACGACCCCGAAAAGAGCTACGGCTGCCTGTTCTTCCTGCACAGCGCCGGCGTGCGCTGCGACGATAACTCCCACATCTATACGGGCGAGGCGAAGTTTCTGCGGAATCTGGAAAACAGCCGGTACGCGGAGGAGATGATCGTCGTCGCTCCCTGCTGCCCGAAGACCGCCCAGTGGGTCCCCGCCAAGACCTGGAAGGCGGTGAAGTACGACTTTACGAACGGCGAGACGACCCCCTATATGGCGGCGGCGTGGGAGCTCTTTGAGGCGACGCTCGCCTCTTACCCGGTCGACCGGTCCCGCCTTTATACCTACGGGATGAGCATGGGCGCCTTCGGCGTTTACTTCACGCTTTGCCGGCATCCCGGCGTGTTCGCCGGCGCGGCGCTTGCCGCCGGCGCGGGGGACGCCGACCACGCCGAGCGGTACGATACGCCGCTCTGGATCTTCCACGGCACGGCGGATACCGCCGTCCCCTATGAGAGCGCCGAGGTGATGAAGGCGGCGCTCGCGGAGAAGGCGCCCGGCCTTGAGGTGCGCTTTACCGCCTTCGAGGGAGCGGGGCACGGCATCTGGAGCGCCACGGCGGACACCGAGGGGCTTTTTGACTGGCTTTTCTCCAAAAGACGCTGAAAAACGGGGAAAAAGGCGGGAAAAACCGGGTAAAGCGGTTTTTCCCGCCTTCTGCCGTCCGTTTTCGGCGGTTTTGCCCGCTTGACAAAAAGCGGGGAAACCTTTATAATAAACTGTAATATGCAAAAAAAGCGGGATTTGCTCCGGCAAAAATCCGACCGCTGAAAGGATGTTGATCTCCCTACATGGACGGCGACAGTTGGCCGCGATTACTTCTCTATCTTTTGTTTTTGCTTGGCGGGGCGTATTTCGCCGCCGCGGAAAGCGCCTATTCGGCCGTAAACAGGATCCGTCTCCGCGCGATGGCGGAGGACGGAGATAAAAAAGCAAAAGCCGCCCTCTCGATCTCCGCAAAGTTCGATCGGGCGCTGACGACCCTTCTGATCGGCACCAATCTCATGCACATCGGCTGCGCCTCGCTCTCCACCGTGCTGGGGCTTGCCGTGTGGGAAAATGTCTACGGCGCGGACGTTGCCGGCGAGGGGACCGTCACCACCTACGCCACGGCCGTTACGACCGTGCTGGTCTTCTTTGTGAGCGAGCTGATCCCCAAATCCTTTGCCAAAGCCAACGCGGAAAAGACCGCCTGCGCGCTCGCGGGCTCTCTGCGCGTGATCATGACGCTCCTCTTTCCCGCGGCGTTCCTCTTCCAGGGGATCTCGGCGATCCTCAAAAAGATCTTTCCCCCCTCGGATGACCCCACTTATACCGAAGATGAGCTCGTCACCATCATCGAAAACGGCGAGGAGGAAGGGGTGCTTGACGAGGAGCGCAGCGATCTTCTGCAGTCGGCGATCGAGTTTTCCGACACCGCGGTCTCCGAGGTGATGACCGTGCGGGAGGATATGGAAGCGCTCGACGTCCGCCTCCCGAAGGAAAAGATCCTCGAGGCGATCAAAAAGACGCGTCATTCCCGCATCCCGATCTACGAAAACGACCCGGACAACGTGATCGGCGTTCTGCCGATCCGGACCTTTCTCCGCAAATACATTTCCCGCGACCGGCTGGACGTCCGTTCCATTCTCTACCGGCCGCTTATCGTCGCGCCCGATACCCCGATCCACGGGCTTTTTGACTCGATGCGCAGCTCCAAGATCTATATGGCGGTCGTCAAGGACGACGAGGGGCATACCCTCGGCATCGCCACGATCGAGGACTTCCTCGAGGAGCTCGTCGGCGAGATCTGGGACGAGGGCGACGTGGTGGACGAAAACTTCATCAAGCTGGGCGGTTACGCCTACGACGTGAGCGCGACGATGACCGTCGGCGAGGCGCTCGGGCGGATGGGCGTCCGCACGAGGGATCCCCGCCTCACGCAAAAGCCGCTCGCCGTCTGGATGATCGAGGCGCTCGGGCATTTCCCCGAGGAGGAGGAGAGCTTCCGCTACGGCTCGCTTACCGTGGAGGCCTCCGATTTTGACGGAGAGGGCAAGCTCTCCCGCGTGATCCTGCGCCTGCGCGTTCCCGATAAAAAGAAAAAAGCGGAGCCCGCCCCCGCTCCCGCCGCAAAGGAGGGAGCGAAATGAGCCGTCCCGTTCAGATTCTGATCATCGTGATCTGCGTCCTGCTCTCCGCCTTTTTCTCCGGCTCGGAGCTGGCGCTGACCGCGGCCAACAAGCTCCGCCTCACGAAGGCGGCGGAGGAAGGCGATAAAAAGGCGCGCCGCGCGCTGAAGGTCGCCTCCGACTACGACCGGATGCTCTCCGGCGTCCTTGTCGGCAACAACCTCGTCAATATCCTCTGTTCCTCCGTTTCCACCCTGCTCTTCTTGCAGCTGCTCTCCGGCAACACGGAGCTCGCCGCCGTCGTTTCGACCGCGGTGATGACGGTCGTGATCCTCATCTTCGGCGAGATCACGCCGAAGCTGATCGCGGCGAACAAGCCGGACGCGGTCGCCCGTCTCGTGGCGCTCCCGATCCGGCTTACGATCCTCCTCTTTTATCCCGTGATCCTCCTTTCCACGGCGATCATCCGCCTGATCGCCCGCGCGCGCGGCGAGGAACCGGGCGAGACCGAGCCCACCGTGACCGAAGACGAGCTTGTCAGCATCATCGAGACGGCGGAGGAGGAAAAGGTCATCGACGAGGGCAGCAGCGAGATCCTCCAGTCGGCGATCGAGTTCCACGAAACGACCCTCGGCGAGATCCTCACCCCCCGGACCGATATGGTCACGGTCGATCTCGAGGACGACCCGAAAAAGACCCTCGCGGTCGCGATGAAATCCACCTTCTCCCGTCTGCCCGTTTACCGGGACAGCATCGACGAGATCGTCGGCGTTCTCCACCTCAACAACTACTTCAAGGAAGTGGCGGAAAAGGGCTGCGAGCAGGTCGACGTTTCCTCCCTCTGCACCGAGCCGATCTTCTTCCACAAGGCGATGCATCTCCCCGCCGCGCTGCGGCAGATGCGCGCGAAACAGCAGCACCTCGCCATCGTCACCGACGAGTTCGGCGGCACGCTGGGGCTGGTGACGCTTGAGGACGTGCTGGAGGAGATCGTCGGCGATATCTGGGACGAAAGCGACGAGATCAAGACCGAGATCGTCAAGACGGCGGAGAACACCTACGAGGTCTCCGGCGATATGAACGTCTCCGACTTTTTTGAGGAGCTGGAGGTGGACGACCGGGATTTCGAGTCCGACTACACCACCGTCGGCGGCTGGGCGATCGAGATGCTCGAGGGCGAGCCGCACGAGGGCGACAGCTTTACCTACAAAAACCTCTGCATCGTCATCGCCGAGATGGCGGATATGCGGGTGATGAAACTCACCGTCCTTCTCACGCCGGAAACGGAAGAAGACGAAGAATAAAGCTCCGAGAGCGTTTTTATGGATTTTGTTCACAGCGTCCTGCCCCACGTCGTCGGGGGGATCGCCTCCTTTCTCATCATCTTTTCCTTCCAGTTCAAGGATCTGCGGCGCCTTCTCTTTTTTCAGATCGCGTCAAGCGTCCTGTTCGGGCTGCAGTTCGTCTTTCTCGGCGCCTTTTCCGGCGCTCTGACCAACCTGTGCGGCGTTTTTCTGCGCGTCGCCGTCTATCTGCGGGCAAAGCGCGGCGTTCTGCCGGGAGAAAAAAAGGACGCCTCCTCCTTCCGCTCTCCCTGGGTGTGGGGGTTCGTTCTCCTCTTTCTCGCCGCCGCCGTCCTCTCCTGCGACGGGCCCCTCTCCCTGCTGCCGCCCGTTTCGATGATCCTGTTCATCTTTGCGCTCTGGCGCTCCGACCCCCTCTTTCTGCGGCGGGTCAACCTTTTCGCCTGCTCGCCCATGTGGCTGCTTTACAACCTTTTCACACACGCCTGGGCGGGCGTGTTCACCGAAACGATGGTCGTCGTTTCGATCATCGTTTCCTATCTCCGTTTCTTTTTCCGCAAAAAAGCGTAACCGGCGCGTTTTTCCCTCCCCGCTTCCTCCCCCGCGAGCGGGGATTTTTCTTCCGTTTTGCCCGTTCGTCTGCTTGACATCGGGGAAACGGCGTGCTATACTGAAACGAATACGTCCGGCGCGGCGCGGAAAAGAAGAGCGCCGCTCTGCCGGAGAAAGAAGACGCCATGATCCCGAAAACGAAAGAGCTGTTCGACCTGACCAAAACCGCCGCCGCTCCGCTCCTCGCGGAGACCGAGTATCCGTGGGAAGCGCTGGCGGGGCTGAAGGATTTTATCCGCGCGCTCGGCGCGACCCTCCCGGAAGAAGAATATGAAAAGCGCGGGGAGGACGTCTGGGTCTCCCGGACCGCTTCCGTCGCGCCGACGGCGTATCTCGGCGGCCCCTGCATCGTGATGGAGGGGGCGGAGGTGCGCCACTGCGCCTTCATCCGCTCCGCCGCCATCGTCGGCCGCGGCGCGGTGCTCGGCAACTCCTGCGAAATGAAAAACGCCGTTCTCTTCGACGGCGCGCAGGTCCCGCACTTCAACTACGTCGGGGATTCCTTCCTCGGCTACAAGGCGCATCTCGGCGCCGGCGCCATCACCTCGAATATCAAAAGCGACCGCAAAAATATCGTCGTGCGCGACGGGGAGGAGCGGATCGAAACGGGTCTGCGCAAGATCGGCTCGATGGTCGGGGATCTGGTGGAGGTCGGCTGCAACAGCGTCCTCTGTCCCGGCAGCGTGATCGGGCGGAACGCCACCGTCTACCCGCTCTGCCGCGTGCGCGGCGTCGTCCCGGCGGACAGCATCTGCAAGGGCGAAAAAACCGAGAAAAAGCGCCCCGATTAAAAAACGTCCTCTGCGGCCTGCGGAGAAAGGAAAGGACAACCGTTATGGGAAGACTGTTCGGAACGGACGGAGTACGCGGGATCGCCAACGAGATGCTCACCTGTGAGCGCGCGCTTGCGATCGGACGCGCCGCCGCCAACGTGCTGTTCCCCAAAAAAGGGGAGGAAAAACAAAAGATCCTGATCGGGACGGATACCCGCCAGTCCTCCGCGATGCTCGCGTCGGCTCTGGCGGCGGGCATCTGCTCGGTCGGCGCGGACGTGTTGATGCTCAACGTCGTCCCCACGCCGGCGGTCGCCTACCTCGTACGCAGGTACGGCGCGGCGGCGGGCGTGATGATCTCCGCCTCGCACAACTCCGCGGAGTTCAACGGCATCAAGATCTTCAACGGCGAGGGCTTTAAGCTCGCGGACGAGCTGGAGGAGCGGATCGAGTCCGTCGTTCTCGACAACACCCCGCCCTGCGCCGTCGCGGATCCCCTCTCCCTCGGCACCGTTTTTTACGCCGATCGCGCCGTGGACGACTATATCGACTATATCAAGAGCACCACGGACGTCCGGTTCGACGGGCTGCGCGTGGCGATCGACTGCGCGAACGGCTCCGCCTCCGTTTCGGCCGAAAAGCTCTTTTGCGGCCTCGGCGCCGAGTGCCACATGCTTTTCCACACCCCAAACGGGCTTAATATCAACAAAAACTGCGGCTCCACCCATATGGAAAATCTCCGCGAATACGTGATCTCCCACAAGCTCGACGCGGGGCTCGCCTTCGACGGCGACGCCGACCGTTTCCTCTGCGTGGACGACCACGGCGAGATCATCGACGGGGACGTCATCATGGCGGTCATGGCGGCGGATATGAAGCGGCGCGGCGTGCTCGCGCACGATACCGTCGTCGGCACGATCATGACCAACTTCGGGTTCGGCAAGTTCTGCGAGGAGAACGGGCTTTCCTTCATCGCCACCAAGGTAGGCGACCGGTACGTGCTCGAGCAGATGCAGCTGGAGGGCTATTCCCTCGGCGGCGAGCAGTCCGGGCATATCATCATCCGGGAGTTCGCCACCACCGGCGACGGGCAGCTGACCGCCGTTCAGCTCCTTTCCACCCTCATCCGGACGGAGAAAAAGCTCTCCGAGCTGCAGACGGTCATGAAAAAATATCCGCAGAAGATGGTCAATATCACCGTTTCCCCGGAAGCGAAGATCGCGCTCTTCACCGACCCGGACGTCAAGGAGATCGTCCGCCGCGCCGAGGAGAAGATCGGCTCCTCCGGCCGCCTTGTGATCCGGCCCTCCGGCACCGAGCCGCTGGTCCGCGTGATGGCGGAAGGGGAGGACGAGGACTTCATCGCCGCTCTGACCACGGAGACGGCGGCGGCGATCCAGAAACGACTCGCCATTTACTGAGAAAAAACGCCGAAAGGCATTTTCAGGGGAAAAAACGGCGCCCGGCGCCGTCAGCGCCAGACCGCGGAAGCGGTTAACGAGGAAGCGGACGATCGAAGATTCGGCGGATGTCCGCGCGGCACACTCCTGTCGGAGAAAGATTACAAAGCCCCCGGGCGACCGGAGGACAAAAGGTCTTTTGCGGAGAATGAAAGAATAGGGACGGTCCGCGGCGTTTCCCCGCCGCCGCGGACTTCGGTTTTTCTATGTGCGGCATTATCGGCTACACCGGCAAAAAGGAAGCGGCCAAGCGGCTGCTGGAGGGTCTTGCGGCGCTTGAGTACCGCGG
Organism: uncultured Clostridia bacterium; assembly: GCA_946410595.1. GTDB lineage: Bacteria > Bacillota > Clostridia > Oscillospirales > CAG-272 > RUG12395. The sequence continues at coordinate 8,106 of CAMKAU010000013.1, read as the reverse complement.
CTACGACTCGGCGGGCGTCTCCTTTTTTTCCGAGGAGGGGAAGCTCATTACCCTGAAGGCGCGGGGGCGGCTTGCGAACGTAAGCGCCAAGGTCGACGCCTGCCCGGAGGCGAAGACCTCCTCCTGCGGCATCGGGCATACCCGCTGGGCGACCCACGGCGCTCCCTCTGACGTCAACTCCCACCCCCACGGGACAGACGCGCTGCAGCTGGTCCACAACGGCATCATCGAGAACTACGCGGAGCTGCGCGAGCGGCTCACGGGCGAGGGGTACGTTTTCCTCTCGGAAACGGATACCGAGGTCGCGGCCGTGCTGCTTACCTCCTATTATAAAAAACTCGGCGACAAGGAGGCGGCGTTTTACGCCGCGATGCAGGAGCTTGTCGGCTCCTACGCCTTCGCCTGCGTGTTCGCCGACGAGCCCGGCACGGTCTACGCCGCGCGGATGGGCAGTCCGCTGATCGTCGGGGTCGGAAAAGGGGAGAACTACGTCGCCTCCGATATCACCGCCATCCTCCGCTATACGAAACACTACTATCAGCTCGGCGAGCGGGATTTCGCCGTCGTCCGTCCGGACGGCGTCACGGTGAAAAACAGCCGGGGCGAGGAGGTGCATCCTCCGCTGGAAACGGCGACCTGGGACGTCGAGGCGGCGGAAAAGGGCGGGTATCCGCACTTTATGATCAAGGAGATCAACGAGGAAGCGAAGACCCTGCGCGACACGCTCTCTCCGCGGATCAAAAACGGCCTGCCGGACTTTTCGGGCGAGGGATTTGACGTTTCCGTCTTCCGGCAGATCGACAAGGTCCATATCGTCGCCTGCGGGACCGCCATGTTCGCGGGCTGCGCCGGCAAATGCAAGTTAGAGGAATACGCCAAGCTCCCCGCGGATACCGAGATCGCCTCCGAGTTCCGCTACGCGGAGCCGCTGGTCGGAGAGGGGGATCTCGTGATCCTCGTTTCCCAGTCGGGCGAAACGGCGGACACCTTAGCCGCGCTGCGGCTGGCAAAGGCCCGCGGAGCGAAGACGCTCGGCGTCGTCAACGTGATCGGCTCCTCGATCGCGCGGGAGGCGGACCACGTCCTCTACACCTGGGCGGGACCGGAGATCTCGGTCTGCTCCACCAAGGCCTACACCGTGCAGGCGGCGCTGATGACGCTCTTGGCCGTCTCCGCCGGACTCGCGCGCGGCACCCTCGCCGAAAAGCGGGCGCGGGAGGTCGTCTCCCTGCTTGAACACGACCTGCCGGGAGAGATCGACGGGATCCTTGCAAACGACGGCGGGATCCGGGCGGCGGCGCACTCCCTGATGGATACGAAGAGTATGTTCTTTATCGGGCGGGGAGCCGACCGGTTCCTTGCGATGGAGGGGTCGCTGAAGCTGAAGGAGATCACCTACACGCACAGCGAGGCGTACGCCGCGGGAGAACTCAAGCACGGCACCATCAGCCTGATCGAGCCGGGCACGCCGGTCGTCGCCTGCTGCACCGTCCCCGCCATGTTCGAGAAGATGCTCTCCAACATCCGCGAGGTCAAGGCGCGCGGCGCGCGGGTCATCGCGCTCTGCCCCGCCTCCGCGGAGGACATCCGCGGGGAGGCGGACTTCGTTTTGCCGGTCCCGACGGACGACACCGCCGTTTCCACGATCGCGGGCGCGACCTCGCTTCAGCTGCTGGCGTACTTCCTCGCGGCGGAGCGGGGACTGGACGTTGACAAGCCCCGCAATCTCGCCAAGAGCGTGACCGTCGAGTGATCCGGAAAAACCGGCAATTTTTCCCGATTTTTTCGGGAAGGGCTTGCAATCCGGAAAAAACTTTGCTATAATTCTGAATTGTATATTTGCGCTTTTGCGTTCCCGCAAAAGGCGAACAATCTCATTCTTTAGGGTAAGGAAGTTGGTTCAATGAAAAAGAGAGCACGTTTCGCACTTCTGGCGGCGGTTCTTCTGTCCGCTCTGCTGCTTTCCTCCTGCGGAAGCTTCAACTATAAAACGGAGGATCTGTCCCGCTACGTGACCCTCGGCGCGTACAAAAATCTCGCGCTCGAGGTCAAAATGCCGGAGAAGGTCGACGACGAGGCGGTCGAAACAGAGCTGAAAAAGCTGCTGGAATCTTCCGCGACGACCAAGCTCGCGGAAGACGATTACGCCGCCAAAGACGGCGACACCGTCAACATCGACTACGCGGGCAAGATCGACGGCGAGGCGTTCGACGGCGGTACCGCCGAAGGACAGGATCTCGTCCTCGGCTCGGACAGCTACATCGACGGCTTTGAAGACGGGCTGATCGGGAAGAAGAAAGGCGATACCGCCACCCTCAACCTGACCTTCCCGGATCCTTATACGAGCAACACCGACCTCTCGGGCAAAGCGGTCGTTTTTGAAGTGACCGTCAACAGCGTTTCCGTCCCCGCTTACGCGTACGACAAGGAGCTCGCCGAGGGCACTCTCACCGAGAAGGACGACGCGCTGACCGTTACCTTCTCCGCAACGGTGGGCGGCGAAAAGTTTGAAGGCTCCGAGGGCGAGAGCGTTTCCTCGGAGAGACTCCCCGCCGCCGTGCAGGAAAAGCTCGTCGGCGTGAAGATCGGGGAAGAGCAGAAGATCACCGTGACCCTGCCGGAGGACTTTGCCGACGCCAACGCCGCGGGCAAGAGCGCCGAGTACGCCGTGACCGTCACCAAAGCGTCCCGCGAGATCGTGACCGCGGAGATCACCGACGAGCTGGTCGCCGCCGAAACGGAGTACGAGACCGCGGCGAAAGCGAAAGAGGCGCTGAAAGAGAAGCTGGAGGAGGCCTACGAGCAGAACGCGACCAAGGCGAAATACTCCACCCTCTGGAAAGCGATCCTCGACAATGCGGAAGTGAAGAGCTATCCCTCCTCCGCGCTCAAGGAAGCCGTTCAGAAGAACTACGATTATTACGACAGCATCGCCGGGCTTTACTACAAGCTCTCCCTGCGCGAGTATGTGAAGAGCACGGGATACGCCAGTCTCTCCGAGTTCAGGGAGAAGGTCTGCGTCCCCGCCGCCGAGGCTGCGATCAAGGAAAAACTCGTCTTCTACTCTCTGATCAAAGCGGAGGGCTGGGAGGTTTCCGACGAGGATCTGGCGGCGAAAGTGGAAAAGCTCTACGCGGAAGAGTCCCAGGAGGACTACCCCACCCTCGAGGACTTTGACGCGGTCGTCGATCACGACGCCGTCCGCGATATCCTCCTCTGGGAAAAGGGAATGGAAACCCTGCTCGCGACCGCCTCCGTCACGGAAAAATAAAATCTTCCGGAAAGACAACAAGGACGTGCGCTCTGCCCGTCCTTGTTTTACTTGCAAGCGTTCGACAAAAAACAACAAAAGCACGAAAAAACGGAGAATACCGATATGATCCAGCTTGTAAACGGCCCCGTCTTCATCCGGGACGGACGCCCTCTCACGGAAGCGGAAGCCGCCGCGCTCACACCCGCCGAGCGGGAGGCGGCGAAGAAGGGAACGATCGCCTGGTCGATCCTCTCCGCCCACAACCTCTCCGGCTCGGACGAGCATCTTTCGATCCGCTTTGACGCGATGGCGTCCCACGATATCACCTACGTCGGCATCATCCAGACCGCGCGGGCAAGCGGGCTCGAGACCTTCCCCCTGCCGTACGTCCTCACCAACTGCCACAACAGTCTCTGCGCCGTCGGCGGTACGATCAACGAGGACGACCATCTCTTCGGTCTCTCCGCGGCCAAAAAATACGGCGGCATCTACGTTCCCGCGCATCAGGCGGTCATCCACTCCTATATGCGGGAGGAGATGAGCGGATGCGGCCGGATGATCCTTGGCTCGGACAGCCATACCCGCTACGGCGCGCTCGGTACGCTCGCGGTCGGAGAAGGAGGACCCGAGCTTGTCAAGCAGCTCCTCTCCCGCACCTACGATATCGACTATCCCGCCGTCGTCGCCGTCCGGCTGACGGGCAGACCGCGTCCCGGCGTCGGCCCGCAGGACGTGGCGATCGCGCTGATCGGCGCGGTCTATTCCTCCGGCTTTGTCAAAAACGCCGTGCTCGAGTTCATCGGGGACGGGATCGCCTCTCTCTCCGCCGACTACCGCTGCGGGATCGACGTGATGACCACCGAGACGGCGTGCCTCTCCTCGATCTGGGAGACGGACGAGACGATCCGCGCGTATTTCGAGACGCACAAGCGCCCCGAGGCGTACAAAAAACTCGCCCCCGCCCCCCTTGCCTGCTACGACCGGATGGTGGAGATCGATCTTTCCTCGGTCGAGCCGATGATCGCGCTCCCCTTCCACCCGAGCTGCGCCTATCCGATCCGCGAGCTCTGCGAAAACCCCGGCGACGTTCTCCGCGAGGCGGAAAAACGCGCCGTTTCCCAGCTCGGTCTGCCGGAAGGGCGCTTTACCCTCACCGATAAGATCACCCCGCGCGGCGTCCTTGCCGATCAGGGCGTGATCGCGGGCTGCGCGGGCGGCACCTTTGAAAACGTCTGCGCCGCCGCCGACCTCTTGCGCGCGAGTGCGCTCGGAAACGGCCCCTTCGCCCTTTCCGTCTACCCCGCGAGCCAGCCGGTGATGACCGAGCTGGCCGCAAACGGCGTGATGGCGGAGCTTTTGCGGGCGGGCGCGACCGTCCGGACCGCCTTCTGCGGCCCCTGCTTCGGCGCCGGGGACGTGCCGGCCAACAACTGCCTCAGCGTCCGCCACACCACCCGCAACTTCCCGAACCGCGAGGGCTCCAAACCCGGGCAGGGGCAGATCGCCTCGGTCGCCCTGATGGACGCGCGTTCGATCGCCGCCACCGCGGCAAACGGCGGGATCATCACCGCCGCGACCGATCTCGACCCCGCGTTTACCGCCTACGCCTACCGCTACGACGACAGCGCCTACCGTGCGCGCGTCTACAACGGCTGGGGGAAGGCGGAACCGGACACACCCCTGCGCTACGGGCCGAACATCAAGGACTGGCCCGCCTTTGAAACGCCGGAAAACGCCCTTCTCCTGGAGATCGTTTCGGTGATCGACGACCCCGTCACCACCACAGACGAGCTGATCCCCTCCGGCGAGACCTCCTCCTACCGCTCCAATCCGATGAAGCTGGCGGAGTTCACCCTCTCCCGCAAGGATCCCGCCTACGTCGGCCGGGCGAAGGCGGCGTCCGCCTCCCATCTTGACGACAGGCAGCGCGCCCTCCTCGCCTCTCTCCCCGGCGGCAAAGGGCCCTATTCCTTCGGCTCCGCGATCTTCGCGCACAATCCGGGGGACGGCTCCGCCCGCGAGCAGGCCGCCTCCTGCCAGAAGGTGCTGGGCGGCTACGCCAACGTCGCGGACGAGTACGCGACCAAGCGCTACCGCTCCAACCTGATCAACTGGGGGATGCTCCCCCTCCTGCGCCGCTCGGATTTCACGCTCGCGGTCGGGGATTTCCTCTGGCTGCCCGATCTGCGCGGGGCGCTCGCCTGCGGAGACGGTGCGTTCGACGCCTGGCGCCTCTCCGGCGAAACGGCGGAACCGATCCGCCTTTCCCTCGGCAGGCTCACCCCGGACGAGCGGGAGATCCTCTCGGCCGGCTGCTTGATGAATTACTGGAAAAACAAGAAATAACGGAGATGGATTATGGGACACAGGATCGGCTTTGACAATCAAAAATATCTCGAGCTGCAGTCTGAGCATATCAAAAAGCGCATTTCCCAGTTCGGAAACAAGCTCTATCTGGAGCTCGGCGGCAAGCTCTTTGACGACTATCACGCCTCCCGCGTGCTGCCGGGCTTCGAGCCGGACAGCAAGATCAAGATGCTGACCCAGCTCGCCGACCGGGCGGAGGTCGTGATCGCGATCAACGCCGCGGACATCGAAAAGAACAAGGCCCGCTCCGACCTCGGCATCACCTACGAAGCGGACGTGCTCCGCCTGATCGACGCGTTCCGCGCGCGGGGGCTGCACGTCGGCAACGTCGTCATCACCCAGTACGCCGGTCAGTACGCGGCGGACGTCTTCCGCCGCCGGCTGATCTCCATGGGGATCAAGGTGGCGATCCACTATCCCATCTCCGGCTACCCCTCCAACCTCTCTCTGATCGTCAGCGACGACGGCTACGGCAAAAACGATTACATCGAGACCGAGCGGCCGCTCGTGATCGTCACGGCGCCCGGCCCCGGCAGCGGGAAGATGGCGACCTGCCTCTCCCAGCTCTACCACGAGTACAAGCGCGGCGTGCGCGCCGGTTACGCCAAGTTCGAGACCTTCCCGATCTGGAACCTCCCCTTAAAACACCCCGTCAACCTCGCCTACGAGGCGGCGACCGCCGATCTCAAGGACGTCAACACCATCGACCCCTTCCACCTCGAGGCGTACGGCAAGACCGCCGTCAACTATAACCGCGACGTGGAGGCGTTCCCGCTTCTGCAGAACATCCTCGAAAAGATCACGGGCAAATGCCCCTACCAGTCTCCGACCGACATGGGCGTGAATATGGCGGGCTTCTGCATCACCGACGACAGCGCCGTCTGCGACGCCGCGCGGGAGGAGATCATCCGCCGCTACTACGCCGCCAAGTGCGACCGCGTCCTCTGCCGGGTCGACGACGAAACGGTCTACCGCTGCGAGATGATCATGAGCCAGGCGGGCATCACCTCCGCCTACCGCCGGGTCATCGCCCCCGCCGTGGAAACGGCAAACGAGACCGGCAAGCCCGCCGTCTGTATCCAGATGCCGGACGGAAAGCTGATCACCGGCAAGACCTCCGGCCTCCTCGGTTCCTCCTCCGCCGCCCTGCTCAACGCGATCAAGTATATCGCCGGGATCGACGACGAGGTCAAGCTCCTCTCCGCCGAGGTCATCGAGCCGGTCCAGCGTCTGAAGACCGAGTTCCTCGGCAACCGCAACCCCCGCCTCCACACGGACGAAACGCTGATCGCGCTCTCCGTCTGCGCCGCCTCCGACGAAACGGCGAAAAAAGCGCTCGCCGCTCTGCCGAAGATGCGCGGGCTGGAGCTGCACTCCTCGGTCGTTTTGCCGGCGGTGGACGCCGCCACCTTCAAAAAGATCGGCGTCAACTGCACCTGCGAGCCGGTCTACGAAACGAAAAAGCTCTACCGCACCAAATAAGGAGGAAAGAGAGATGAACACGGGAAGCCCGGACGCCGCAAGCGCAAATCCCCTCTATCAGCTAAAGAACAAACGCCCCGGCTGGCATCTGTTCTTCTATACCGCCAAAAACGGCGTGACCCTCCCCTGCCAGTTCTACCGGCCCGCCAACTTCACGATGCAGCATAACTATCCCGTCCTCTTCTTCATGCACGGGATGGGCTCGGTCGGCACGGACGGCGAGCATATCCGCAAGCCGGAGATCACCTCCGTCCTCTCCGGGCTCGTCGGCTCGCCCGAATACCGCAACAGTCTCGTCATCCTCGCCCCGCAGACCACGCGGGAAAAGCCGTGGGTCAGAGTAAAGATCCCCGCGCTCGAGGGGATCTGCCGGCAGGAGGCGGAGCCGGTCGACTCCCTCGCCGCCGCCAAGGAGCTCTTCGATCTCGCGCTCGCCAGCTTTCCCCTCGACTCCCGCCGCGTCTACGGCTGGGGCAACTCGATGGGCGCCTACGCCCTCTGGGATCTCTCCACCCGGTATCCCGACTTTTTCACGGCGTTTGTCGCCGTCGCGGGCGGCGGAGACCCGGACAAGGCGGACCGCATCGCCCATATCCCCGTCCGCGCCTATCACGGCACCGCGGATAAGATCGTCAGCTACGAGGGCTCGCGCAAGATGATCGAAGCGATGAAGGCCGCCGGCGCCCGCGACGCCGAGCTGATCACCTACGAGGGCGTCGGCCACCACGCCTCCCTCTGCTTCGGCGCCGCCGGCCGCGATACCGCCACCGTCGACTGGCTCTTTGCGCAGAGGAAATAATCCTTCCTTTTCTGAAGAAAATGACCTGCTTTTCTGAAGAAAAGTAGGCAAAAGACTTTTTGAAAAGGGATAAATGGAAAGTCAGCGTATTCATAGCAAATCTAATACGAAAGCCGACCCGATTAGCGTGGGTCGGCTTTCTGTTTCGGTGGGACGGCGGGAGATAAACCCCCGCCCTACACCAATAGAGTTATTTCCTATATGT
>CAMKAU010000012.1 GCA_946410595.1 uncultured Clostridia bacterium | reverse complement strand
GAACGGATCGCCGCCCGCGACGCTTTTTATCGGACGGGACGGCTCGACCCCGACAGCAACGTCCAGTTCGGCGAGGGCGGCGCCGGGACCTTTTCGGACGGAAAACTCGTCACGCGGGTCAACGACCCGCGCTGCCGCTTCGTTTTGGAGGAGCTGGCGTCCCTCGGCGCGCCGCGCGAGATCCTCACCCGCGCGCGCCCGCACGTCGGCACCGATCTCCTCCCCTCGCTTGTCGAGCGGGCGGCGGAGCGGATCGCCGCGCTCGGCGGCAGGATCCTTACTCATACCGCTCTGACCGGCTTTTCTCTTTCCGGCGGCCGGATCGCCGCCGCGCGGACGACCGGCGGGGAGATCCCCTGTTCCGCGCTCGTCCTCGCCTGCGGACACAGCGCGCGGGACGTGTACGCGTTTTTGCCGCGCTACGGCGTTTTGCCGGAGGTCAAGCCCTTTTCCGTCGGCGTGCGGATCGAGCATACCGCGGCGGAGATCGACCGCGCCATGTACGGCGCGCTCGCCGGCCATCCGGCGCTCGGCCACGCCGAGTATAACCTCTCCCACCGCGTGGACGGCAGGGGCGTTTACACCTTCTGTATGTGCCCGGGCGGGGAGGTCGTCGCCGCCGCAACGGAGGAGGGCGGCGTCGTGACCAACGGGATGAGTCCCTTTGCGCGCGACGGGGTCAATTCCAACGCCGCCGTCGCCGTTTCCGTTTTTCCCGCGGATTGCGGCGCCTCTCCGGAAGGGGCGATCGCCTTTCAGCGGGAGCTGGAGCGCCGCGCGTTTTCCCTCGGCGGCGGGGGCTTTGCCGCTCCCGTTTCCACCGTCGGCGATCTGATGCGCGGGACCTCGGGGACCGCCCCTTCCCGGATCCTGCCGACCTATATGGGCGGCCGCTGCCGCGCGGCGGATCTTTCCGCTCTGTTCCCCCCTTTTATCACACAGGCCCTGCGGGGCGGGCTTGCCGCCTTCGGCAAAACGCTTGCGGGCTTTGACGTTCCCGACGCCGTGCTGACGGCGGCGGAAACGCGTACCTCCGCCCCCCTCCGCATCCCGCGCGACCCGGAAACGCTCGCTTCCCCCGTTCTCTCCAACCTCTACCCCTGCGGGGAGGGAGCCGGGTACGCCGGCGGGATCACCAGCGCCGCCGCGGACGGACTGCGCGCGGCGGAAAAAATCTTACTCGGAGACTGATATGCAGCAAAACGCGACCGTAGTAAAAACGGACGGCGCCTACGCCGTCGTGGAGGCGGTTCGCTCCTCCGCGTGCGCCGGATGCCACCGGGCGGCGGAGGGGTGCGCCGCCTGCAGCCTGATCGGCGGAAAGAACACGATGCGGGCCAGAGCCCGCAACGACGCAGGTGCGGGAGAGGGCGATCTCGTTTCGGTGGAGGCGTCCTCCGGGCGTACCCTTTTTTACGCGGTCCTCGTTTTCCTTCTTCCTCTTCTTCTGGCGGCGGTCGGGTATTTCGCCGCTTTCCTCGCCGGAGGGGAGGAAAAGATCCGTATCGCCGCGGGAGCCGGAGGGTTCCTTCTTGCGATGATCGGCGTGTTTTTCTATTCCCGGCTGGCGATCGCCCGCCGATGCGATATCCGGATCACGGAGATCCTTTACCCCGCGGAGCGCGGGGAGAAAGACGAGGCGTCTGACCGGTGAACGACAAGATCCACAAACCGAAGACGCGGCGCTGGACGCTGCGCGAGGGCGCGGCGAAGCGGCCGGACGGAGACGCCGTATCCGCGCTTTCCGACGGGCTGCGCGTTTCACGCGCGTTCGCGTCGCTCCTCTGTTCCCGTGGTTATACCGACGTGAAAAAGGCAAACGCCTTTCTGCGGGCGGAGGAGGAGATCTTACACGATCCCTTTCTCCTCCCCGATATGGACCGGGCGGTCGATACCGTCGAGCGCGCGCTGAAAGAAGAAAAAAAGATCCGCATCTACGGCGACTACGACGTGGACGGCGTTACCTCGGTCAGCACCCTGTATCTTTATCTGAAGTCCCGCGGCGCGGACGTGTCCTATTTTATCCCCGACCGCATCCGGGACGGGTACGGGATGTCCGCCTCCGCCGTGGAGGAAATGGCGCGGGACGGCGTTTCGCTCGTTATCACGGTCGATACCGGCGTTACGGCGAACGGGGAGATCGCGGCGGCGAAGGCGCTCGGCCTTTCGGTCGTCGTGACCGATCACCACGAATGCAGGGAGGAGCTGCCCGAGGCGGACGCGGTCGTCAACCCCCGCCGCCGGGACAGCCGCTACCCCTTCGACGGGCTTGCCGGCGTGGGCGTCGTGTTCAAGCTGATCTGCGCGATGGAGATGAAGCGGACGGACGATCCGCTTTCCGCCGTGCGGCGCGTGTGTTCCGACTACGCCGATCTGGTCGCCCTCGGAACGATCGCGGACGTGATGCCCATCGTGGACGAAAACCGTCTGATCGTCAAATACGGCCTCTCCCGGATCCGCAAAGGCAGCCGCGAGGCGATCTCCGCGATCATCGCCGCCTCGCGCAAGCGGCCGGACGGCGGCTCGTCCTACCAGAAGCCGCCGCGCATCACCTCCTCCTTTATCGGCTTTACCGTCGCGCCGCGGATCAACGCGGCGGGCCGGATCGCCAGCGCCGCGCGCGCGGTCGAGCTGTTTCTGACCGACTCGCCCGTCCGCGCAAAAGAACTGGCCGAAGAGCTGTGCGAGATCAACCGTCTCCGCCAGGCGGAGGAAAACCGCATCGCCGCGGAGGCGATGGCGAAGATCGAAGAAGGGTACGATACGGAAAAGGAGCCGGTGATCGTCCTGGAGGACGACGGCTGGCATCACGGGGTCGTCGGGATCGTTTCCTCCCGGATCACCGAACGCTTCGGGCTTCCCTCCATCCTCATCTCCTACGAGGGGGCGGGCGCCGGAGAGCCGGACGGCGAGGACGTCGGCAAGGGCTCCGGCCGGAGCGTGCGGGGACTGAACCTCGTGGAGGCGCTCGCCGCCTGCTCCGATCTGCTGGAAAAATACGGCGGCCACGAGCTGGCGGCCGGCCTGACGCTGAAGCGGAAAAACGTTCCGGCGTTCCGCCGCCGGATCAACGAATACGCGGCGGGCGCCTTTTCCGCCGGCGCGGCGGAGCCCTCTCTCGAGTACGATATGGAGCTGGCCCCCGGGGAGGCGGACCTCGCCTTCGCGGAGGAGCTGCAGCTGCTCGAGCCGTGCGGGATCGGCAATCCCGCGCCCTCCTTCGTTTTGCGGGATATTCCCGTGCTGGAGGTTTTGCCGGTCAGCGCGGGCAAACATACCAAACTGATCCTCGACTGCGGCGGAACGCAGGTCGCCGCCATCTTCTTTTCCCGTTCGCCTGCCTCGGTCGGCGTGTTTGCGGGCGAACGCGCGGACCTGCTCTTCTCGGTGGAGATCAACGAGTACGGCGGCGCGCGGAGCGCGCAGTTCTTTGTCAAGGATCTGCGGCGTTCCGAGGCGGCGGCGCTCCTCCGCGCAAAAGAAAAGGCCCGCTTTGAGGAGCTGCTCTCCGGCGCCGAGGTCGGAGAAAATGAAAACGCCGCGCCCGACCGCGCGGATATCGCCGCGGTCTATACGCTGCTGCGGCGGGAAGCGCGCGTCGGAAACGACGAGATGAGCTGCCGCGCGATGCTTGCGCTGCTCGCGGAGCAGGACGGCGGCGGCCCCGGCTATCTCAAGCTGCGGTTTTCGCTGCTGATTTTAGAGGAGCTCGGACTCATCCGGCTGGAGGAAAGGGAAGAGGAAACCTACCGCGTCACCCTGGAGCCGGTAACGGAAAAGACCGCGCTGGAGCGCTCTGCGCTGCTCCGGCGGCTTCGCGCATCACAAAAACGGGAGAACGACCATGGCAAAGACCGATAAAGAAAAAGAAAACGAGGGAAAAGTCCCTTCCCCCGAAGAAGAGACGAGGACGCCGGTAGAGGATCTCACCGGGATCGCCGTTTTGCTCGATATGCTCCGCCAGAGCGGGAAGAAATACAACTTTGAGAAGATCGAGCGCGCCTACGTCTATGCGCGCGACCTGCACGAAGGGCAGTTCCGGCAGAGCGGGGAGCCGTATATCACCCACCCCGTCTCCGTCGCCGAGATCCTCGCCGGCCTGGGGCTGGATTCCGATTCGATCTGCGCCGCCCTGCTCCACGACACGGTCGAGGACTGCGAAGGGAAGACCGATCTCGACGCGATCACAAAGCTTTTCGGACCGGAGGTCGCGCTCCTCGTCGACGGAGTGACGAAGATCGTTGCGATCGATATCGAGGACAAAGAGGAAGCGCATATCGAGAATATCCGCAAGATGCTCCTCGCCATGTCGAAGGATATCCGCGTGATCTTTATCAAGCTCTGCGACCGCCTGCACAATATGCGCACTTTGAAGGCAAAGGCGGAGAGCAAGCGCCGCTCGGTCGCGCTGGAAACGATGTACGTCTACGCGCCGCTCGCGCACCGGCTCGGGATGCAGCGCATCAAACAGGAGCTGGAGGATCTCAGTCTGCGCTATCTCGACCCCATCGGCTACGGGGAGGTCGAGAGCGCGATCAAGCAGAAATACGGAAAAAGCGTCGGCTTTATCGAAACGGCCCGCCGCCAGATCGAAGAAAAGCTGACCGAAAACAAGATGCCCTTTACCCTCGAGATGCGGATCAAGTCGGTCTACAGTCTGTATAACAAGATGTACACGCAGAACAAGACCTTCGACCAGATCTACGATTTTTACGCGCTGCGCATCATCGTGGAGACGGAGCTGGAGTGCTACACCGCGCTCGGCCTGATCCACGAGATGTTCAGCTCGGTCCCCGGGCGTTTCAAGGACTATATCTCCACGCCGAAGCCGAACAACTACCGCTCCCTGCACACCACCGTCATCGGCAAGGGCGGCATCCCGTTCGAGGTGCAGATCCGTACCCGCGAGATGCACCATGTCGCCGAATACGGTATCGCGGCGCACTGGAAGTATAAATCCGGGGAAAAGTCGGGCGCCGATCTGGCACAAAAGCTCAGCTGGGTCGCCAAGCTCCTCGAAACGGAAAGCAGCACCACCGACCCCGACGAGTTCATGCACGCGCTCAAAACCGATATTTTCAACGACGAAACCTTCGTCTTTACCCCGAAGGGCGATCTGATCGCCCTCCCCCTCGGCTCCACCGTCATCGACTTTGCCTATTCGATCCATTCGGCGGTGGGCAACAAGATGATCGGCGCCAAGATCAACAACGTTATCGTTCCGATCGACCGGGTCCTGCAGAACGGGGAGATCGTGGAGATCCTCACCTCCTCCGCCTCCAAGGGACCGAGCCGCGACTGGCTCAAGATCGTGAAAACGAGCGAGGCGCAGAACAAGATCCGCCAGTTCTTCAAAAAGGAGCGCCGCGCGGAGAATATCCTCGTCGGCCGCGGCGAGGTGGAGCGGGAGCTGAAGCGCTCCGGCCGCGCCTATACCGAGGAACAGCTTGCCGAGATCGTCACGAACGTCGCCCGCAAGATGGGGATCCAGGAGGCGGACGACCTCTATAACACCATCGGCTACGGCGGTCTCTCCGCCGCCAAGATCGCAACGCGCCTGCGGGACGAGTTCGACCGCGTCGTCGCGCCGGAGCCCACGGTGATCACCGAGGCGGAGCAGGTCAAAACGACCCAGCCGAAGAATATCAAGAGCAGCGGCGGCATCGTCGTCGACGGGCAGCACGACTGCCTCGTCAAGTTCGCCAAGTGCTGCAACCCCCTGCCGGGCGACTCGGTGGTCGGGTTTGTGACGCGCGGCTACGGGATCTCGATCCACAAGGCGGACTGCCCGAACTTTACGGCCAGCGTCGCCCGCGCGGAGAACGCGGACCGGTGGGTGGAAGCCCACTGGGAGCGGGAGGAGAGCGCCTCCGGCGCTTCCGGCGTTTACGAGGCGATGATCCAGATCCGCGCCGAAAACACGCTTACCCTGCTTGCCGATATCACCGTGGCGCTCGCTGAGATGCGGGTCGCCCTGATGCAGATCAACACCGGTCAGCGGACCGAGGTTTCGATCGTCGTCAATCTGACCGTCGCCTGCAAGGACGTAAGCCACTATCATTCCATCGTGTCCCGTCTCCGCTCGATCCCGGGTGTGATCGGCGTCAGCCGGGGATTTGCGTGAGAAAAGGAGTTTTGCTATGAAGATCCGTGTGGGAGAGGGGATCAACCCCTATTACGCGCAGACGCTCGCGATGCTCTTTTTCCCCGGAGCCAAGTTCCCGGAGGATCCGGCGGAGGACGACGGAGAGGCGGAGCTTTGCGCCTCTCTGGAGGAAACGGCGGAGGGCTATCTCGCCCGCGCCGAGATGCGCGCGGGGGCGAAGACCGCGCGCGCCGAAGGACGCTATCTCTTTTCCGAAGGGATCCCCGTTTCCCGCGGCAAAAAGCTCGCGCTCGGGCGGGCGGTCTTCGCCGCCGGGAAGGAGCTGTTCGGGATCCAGCCGCCATGGGGGATCCTTACCGGCGTGCGCCCCGCCAAGGTCGCGATGGAGTGCCTTGCCTCCGGCTCGGGCATTATGAAGACCCGCGCCTTTCTGCGGACCGAGTACTTCCTGAGCCCGAAAAAGGCGATCCTCTGCACCGGCGTGGCCGCCGCGGAGCTGAAGCTCAAGCGTTCGCTCACGCCGGATATGTGCAGCGTGTATATCTCCATCCCCTTCTGCCCCTCCCGCTGCGCGTACTGTTCCTTCGTTTCCTATACCACGCCGCGTCTGCTCTCGCTGATCGACGGGTATCTCGATACGCTGCTGCTGGAGATCCGGGCGGTCTTCCGCCATATCGCCAATCAGGGAAAACGGGTCGCCAGCATCTATATCGGCGGCGGCACGCCCACGATCCTCAGCGCTGAGCAGCTGAAAACCCTGCTCACCGAGATCGGACGCTGTACCGACGTTTCCTCTCTTCTGGAGTTTACGCTGGAGGCGGGGCGGCCGGATACCATCACCGCGGAAAAACTGAAGATCGCCCGCGCCTGCGGCGTGACGCGCATCAGCGTCAATCCGCAGAGCATGTCGGACGTCGTGCTGGAGACCATCGGGCGCCGGCACACCGTTTCGGATTTTCTGCGCGCGTACAACGTCGCCGTCAAGAGCGGGATCGAAACGATCAACGTCGACCTGATCGCCGGTCTGCCGGGGGACAATTTTACCCGGTTTTCCCGCTCGCTCGACCGGGTGGCGGAGCTCTCGCCGGGGAACGTGACGGTACACAGCTTCTGCGTCAAGAAGTCCTCGGACTTTTTGCGCGAGAGCAGCGAGATCTACCGCCGCGGCGGCGGAGACGCCGTGAAGTGCGTGGACTACTCCCAGCTCAAGCTCCGCAACAGCGGCTATAAACCCTACTATCTCTACCGGCAGAAAAACACCGTCGGCAATCTGGAAAACGTCGGCTTTTCAAAGGAAGGGAAGGAAGGGATCTACAACGTCGTGATGATGGAAGAATACCATTCCGTCTACGGCGCCGGAGCGGGCGCCGTGACCCGCCTCGTCCGCTGGGGCGAGGAGGCCTGCCGCGCCGAAAAGATCAAACGCATAATCAACCCGAAATATCCATACGAATATCTGCGGGGAGATTTTTCCGAGCAGGCGCTGCTCGCCCGTCTGGAGGAGGGGGAACGGGTCGTTTCCCTGCCCGCGGAGACGGAGCTTGCTCTCCCGCCGGATGAGAACGCCTGAGGGGCGCGACCGAAAAACGGAAAAGAGGATGACCCATGCCGGAACTTCAGAATAACGCAGCCGCCGAAAAAGGGCGCAGTCTCGTCATCTCCAGCGTTCTCGTCTACACGCTGGCCAATATCCTGACGAAAGTCATCGGCGTCTTTTTCAAGATCCCGATGCTCTCCCTGCTGGGCGATACCGGTATGGGATATTTCAACGCCGCCTATCAGGTCTACGTCTGGTTTTATATGATCTCCACGGCGGGCCTGCCCGTCGCCGTTTCCACCCTCGTAGCGGAAAGCCGCGCCAAGGGGCGTTTCCGCCAGGTGCACAAGGTCTACCGCATCGCGCTCGGTCTCTTTTTCGTGATCGGGCTGACCGGCGCGCTGCTGATGCTCGCGCTTTCCCGCCCGCTTGCCTCGCTTGTCGATCCCGCCGCCCGCTTCTGCATCATCGCGCTGGCGCCCACCCTCTTCTTCGTCTGTCTTTCCAGCGCCTTCCGCGGCTACTTCCAGGGCTTCCGCTATATGGTGCCCACCGGGATCTCGGAGGTGATCGAGGCGCTCGGCAAGCTGCTCGTCGGCATCCTGTTCGCCCGTCTTGCGATCTCCGCCGGCAAGCCGATCGAGGTGGTCGCCGCCTGCGCCGTCCTCGGGGTAACGGTCGGGGTCATCGTCGGGTTCTTTTATCTCTGGCTGACCAAGCTCTCCTTCTCTCCCGTCCGCTACGACGTGGAGTACCGCGCCATCTACGGCAAGGGCGTCCCCGACTGCGCCGGGACCAAACCGATCCTCTCCCGCCTTCTCAAGGTGGCGATCCCGATCACCCTTTCCTCCTCCGCGATGAGTCTTGCGGGGATGATCGATACGATGGTCCTGACCTCCGGTCTGACCCGCGCGGGCTTTGAAAAGGAGGCGGCGGTCAGTACGTACGGGACGTACAGCACCCAGATCACCTCGCTCTTCAATCTTCCCCCCGTCCTGATCTACCCCGTCGCTTATATGATCGTTCCGCTTGTAGCGGAGTGCGTGGCGCGGCGCGACCGGACGCGGATGCGCGGGATCCTCTCTTCCGCTTTCAAGATGACGGCGATCATCGCCCTGCCCTGCGCCCTCGGCATGGCGGCGATCCCGCGTTATATCCTCAATACCGTCTATAACCACGGCGACGCGGACGTCCTCGCGCCGCTGCTCTCGATCATCGCTGTCGCGGTCTTCTTCGTCGGCATCCTCGCCACGACCAACAGCGCCCTCCAGGGCGCGCGCAAGGAGCGGTATCCGATCATCTCGATGCTGGCGGGCGCCGCCGTCAAGCTGATCTCCAGCTGGATCCTCGTCGGCATCCCCTCGGTCAATATCTACGGCGCGCCGATCAGCACGCTGCTCTGCTATATCACCGCGGCGTCCTTCAACCTCTATTTCGTCTTCAAAAAGATCGGGTATCTCCCCTCGGTCACCCGCGTTTTTCTCCGGCCCTTCATCGCGGCGGCGGCGGCGGGCGGCGCCGCGTACGCCGTTTCCCGGCTGGCGGAAAAGGCGCTCTTTCCCCTTCAGGCGGCCGGCCGCGGGCAGAACGCCCTGATCACCCTCCTTTCCGTTCTCGTCGCCGTGCCGGTTTACGTGGTCATCCTCTTTAAGGCAAAGGGGGTCACGGAGGAGGATCTCGCCCTGCTCCCCAGAAGCAAAAAGATCGTCGCTCTCCTGAAAAAGATCCGTTTGCTTTGAAAAAAGCCGAAAAAAAGCGGCGTTGCGGCAAAAAAAATTGAGAATACTCTTGATAAATCGCCGCGGAGATGGTATAATCTAAACAAAGGAAGGTTTTCCCTCCTTAATAATTGAAAGGTGAAAGATACGATGAACAAGACCGAATTTATCGAAGCCGTTGCAAAGAAGGGCGATTTTTCCAAGAAGGACGCCGAGAAGGCCGTCAACGCGTTTATCGACGTGATCAAGGAATCCCTGAAGAAGAAAAAGAAAGTTCAGCTCGTCAACTTCGGTACCTTTGAAGTTAAGACCCGCGCCGCCAGAGTAGGCCGCAACCCGCAGACCAACGAGGCGATCAAGATCCCGAAGACCAAATATCCGTCCTTCTCCGCCGGCAAGGGCTTCAAGGACGCCGTGAAATAAAAAACGGAGCGTTACAAGCGCAACAAAGCCGCTCCCGCTTCGGCGGGAGCGGCTGTTTTTTTACCGTTATGAGAATTGATAAGTTTTTAAAAGTATCCCGTCTGATCCGCCGCCGCGCCGTGGCAAACGACGCCTGCGGCGCCGAGCGGATCACCGTCAACGGCAAGACCGTAAAACCCTCCTACGACGTAAAACCCGGCGACGTGATCGGGATCGCGTTCGGCGGGCGGACGGTCTCCGTCCGCGTGACCGAGATCAAAGACAGCACCAAAAAGGCGGACGCCGGCGCGATGTACGAGGTCGTCGACGGCTGAAGCATATCCTCCTTTCCCGGCGCATAGAGTGTGGTAAACTGTTTTGCCGGGAGAGCTTATGAACGAACAAAACGCCGCGCCGTCGGCTTCTCAGGACGTGACCCTCCGCCAGAGAAGGGAACTGGAGATCACGGGCGTGTCCGACGTGATCGGCTTTGACGAAACTTCCGTTTCCCTCCGCACCGCCCTCGGGCGGCTCGACGTGGAGGGAGAGGGGCTGTCCGTTGTGGGACTGTCCTCCGAGACCGGCAGGGTCCGCGTCGTCGGATCCGTCTCCGGCCTCTGGTACTCCGACGAACGGGAGAAAAAGGAAGGCCTCGGCCGCCTTTTCGGGCGTAAGGGCTGAGCGTGGAGGTCTGGCTTTCCGATCAGCTCCGTCTCTTTTCCGCTTCTCTGCTCGGCGGCGCCGTCCTTTCTCTCTTTTACGATCTGCTCCGGCTGACCCGCCTTCTCTGCGGGGAGAAGGGGCCGTCCCGCCGCGTGCCGGAGCTTTCCTTGCTTTCCCTCCCGCTTCTTCCGCCCCCGCGCCCCCGCAAAAAGCGCAAGGTCTCCGCTCTCTTCCGCTCCTTTCTTCTTTTTGCGGAGGATCTTCTCTTCTCGCTCGTTTCCGCCGCGCTCCTTTTGATCCTGTTTTACAATTTCAGCCGCGGCAAGGTCCGCATCTTCGCGTTCTTTTGCGCCGCGGCCGGGTTTTTCCTCTGCCACGCCACGCTCGGACGGGCGATCCTCTTTTTCTTCGAGGCGCTCTGGCTGGGGATCCGGATCTTCTTCCGCTATCTTCTCTTTTTTCTTCTCCTGCCCGTACGGCGGCTTCTTTTGCCGCTTTTTTCGCGGCTGCTTGCCCGCGCCGCCGCCCTTGTCCGCTTGATGGGGGATCTTTGCTTTCTCTTGCGGGCAAGGCGCTTTGACCGCGGGGAGAGGGTCCGCCTTCTCGCCCGTCCCCGCCGCTTTTTTACCGATTATCTGAACGATCACGGAGGTCAAATATGAAGGACGTTACCCCCGCGCGGAGCAGCAGCCTGCTCGTAAAAGTCCTCGCCGTCTTTTTCGTCGCGGTCGCCGTGTTTTCCATCTTCCGGATGCAGCTCCGCAAAAACGAACTGCTTGCGGAAAAGGAGCGTCTGGAGGAGCAGTACCGCAAAAACGAGCTGACGATCGCCGCGCTGAAAAAGGATCTGGAAGCGGAGATGGACGACGAGCAGATCAAAAAGATCGCCCGTGAAAAGCTCAATCTCTGTATGCCGGACGAGATCATCTTCTATAACGATCTCACCGAGTAAGAGGCCCTGCCCGCCGAAAAATCCGCGCCGGCGCCGCCGGCGCGTTTCTGTCCGAGGACGTATGAAAACCATTCCCTTTTCTTTGGTCCGGGATACCGTGGCGCGGCTCTTTCGCGAGGCGTGCTACGCGCCCGGAAACGAGGTGGACGAGGCGCTTGCCCGCGCCGGACGGGAGGAAACCGGCGAGCGCTGCCGCCTTGCCCTGTCCGCTCTGCGGGAGAACCTGTCCGCCGCGCGAGAGCTGAACGTTCCCGTCTGCCAGGATACCGGCATGGCGGTCGTTTTCTGCGAGATGGGCGACCGGGTGCGGATCGGGGGAGGGTGCCTCTCCGACGCCGTCAACGCGGGCGTTGCGCAGGGCTATACCGAGGGGCGGATGCGCCTCTCCGTCGTTTCCGACCCGCTCTACGACCGCAAAAACACGGAAACGAACGCCCCGGCGATCCTCCACCTTTCCTCCGTTCCGGGGGACGGGCTGCGGATCGTGGCCGCGCCGAAGGGCTTTGGCAGCGAGAACAAGAGCGCCCTCAAGATGTTCACCCCCGCCGCCGGGGAGGAGGAGATCGTCTCCTTCGTCCGGGAGACGGTCCGCCGCGCCGGCGCCGACCCCTGCCCGCCGATCATGGTCGGGGTCGGGATCGGCGGAGACTTTGAATACTGCGCCTATCTCGCCAAACGCGCCCTGATCCGTCCGATCGGGGACAAAAACCCCGATCCGCGCTACGCCGCGCTGGAGGACCGCCTCCTCTCGGAGATAAACGGACTCGGGATCGGCGCCGCTGGCTTCGGCGGAAGCGTTACGGCGCTCGCCGTGAAGGTGGAGACCTACCCCACGCATATCGCCGGGCTCCCCGTCGCCGTCAATATCAACTGCCACGCGATCCGGCACGCGGAAGCGCGGCTCTGATCCGCCCGAAAAAAACGCGGCGGACACGGTTTTCCGTGTCCGCCGTTTTTCTTTTTCAGGAACGCCGTTTCCGGCGTTTGAGCTCCTCGCGCAGTGCAAGGTAGCTTTCGTGCCGGGAGGGAGCGATCGCGCCGGCTTCCACGGCGGCGAGGATCGCGCATCCCTCCTCTTTGGTGTGGGTGCATTTTGTGTAGCGGCAGAGGCCGAGGAAGGGCTCGAACTCCGGGAAGGAGAAAACGAGGTCCTCCTGCTCCATAAAGTCGAAATGGACGAAATCGAGCAGCCCGAAGCCGGGCGTGTCCGCAAGGAAGCAGAAGCGTCCGCTCTCCCCGAGCGGGAGACGGTGCAAAACCGCCTGCCGCGTGGTATGCCGGCCGCGCCCGGTGCGGGCGCTGACCTGCCCGGTCGAAAGGGAAAGGGCGGGGAAGAGGAGATTGAGGCAGCTGGATTTTCCCACGCCGGAGGCGCCGGCAAAGGCGGCGCTTCTGCCCGGCAGGAGGGAGAGGAGGGCGGCGCGCAGCTCCTCCGTTCCCTCGCCCGTCCGGACGGAGATCGGATAGACGGCGAGCCCCGCTTTGCGGTAGATCGCACAGAGCTTTTCGCAGCTCTCCGGGGCGAGATCCCGCTTGTTGATCACGAGGATCGGCGTTACCTCCCGGACGAGCGCGGAGCAGATCAGCTTGTCGAGCAGGAGAAGGGAGGGGGCGGGCTCGGCGGCCGCCGCGGTGATGATCAGATAGTCGAGGTTGGCGACGGGCGGGCGGATGAGGAGGTTTTTGCGCGGCAGGATCCGCTCCATCAGAAGGCCGCGTCCGTTTTCCGGACGGCCCGTTTCGTCCAGTTCCGTCCGCAAAAGGACGAGATCGCCCGCGCAGGGGCTTTCCCCCTGATAGCGGAAAACGCCGCGCGCCCGCAGCGTAAGCGGGGTGTCCCGCAGCGCGTCGGGGACGGGGTATTCCGCCGTTTCTTCGGGAAAGAAGGTGTAAAGTCCTCCCGTGCAGGAGAGGAGACGCCCCGCAATCCTTGTTTCCATCGGGCGTCAGGGATTCCCGGAAACGGGCTCTTTCGTGTCCGCCGCGCCGGTCGTTTCCGCCGCCGTGGTAACGGCGGTCGTCACGGAGCCGGTCACCTTGCCGGTTTCCTTCCCCGTGGTATCGGAGGCGGAGGTTTCCGTGTTCCCGGTCGTTACGGCGGTCGTGACCGGCGCGGTCGTCACGGCGGGCTCCGGCCCCTTGCTGAGGACGAAGTCGATCTTCGTTACAAACTTGGCGACGCGGCGGTCCGGCTCGATGCTCTGTTTGAGGACGACGCCGGCCTTTTCTTTTTGAGAGTATTCGTAGGTGATCTCGCCCACGTCGAGATCCGCTTCCAGAAGCGCCGCGAGCGCGTCTTTTTCGTTCATGCCGACAAAGTTCGGCACGTAGACGTATTCGATCTCTTCTCCGCTGCTCACGTACAGCTCAATGATATCGCCGGTCCGCACGGTCGCGCCCGCCTCCGGCGAGGTGCGGATCACAAATCCGCCGGGGATGGCTTCGTGCCTCTCGCGGATCACGTTCACGCCGAGTCCCTTTTCCCTCAGGGAGATCTCCGCCGTGCGCGCGTTCTGCAGGGAGTAATCGGCGAGGATCTGCTCCTCCATCCCGGCGCTGACGGTCAGCACCAGCTTGACCGTCTGGCTGCCCTTGAGACGGCGGTTTTCCCCGGGAGAGGGGCTCTGGGACATGATAACGCCCTTTTCCACGTTTTTGTCAAACGCTTCCACGAACTGGACGGTATAGCTGCTTCCGAGGGAGGAAACGAGCTCTTCGTTTGCGATCCTGCCGACGCAGTCCGCCACGGTAACGATCCGGACGGTCCCGCCGCCGGAGAAAAAGAGGGTCTTGACGATGAAGATGCCCGCCACGGCAAGCGCGATGCCGAAGGCGGAGAGGATGCCGAGGATGATCGGGAGCATCGGACTGGTCCCCTGGCGCTTTTTCGTTTCCGCGAGGCGGACGGCTCTGTTCGGATGGCGTTTCACTTTTTGCAGATATTTTTGCATTTGAGCGGCAGACTCAAAGCGGTCGAGCGGATTTTTTTCCATCGCGGTCAGAATGAGGGTGCTTAAACCGTTCGGAATATCCTTTTTCAGTTCTTTCGGGTGTTTCGGCGTTTCGCTGATCTGTTTTAAGGCGATCGAAACGGTGCTGTCGCTGTTGAAGGGGAGCTTTCCCGTCGCCAGTTCGTACATCAGCGCGCCGAGGGAGTAAAGATCGGACCGCGCGTCCACCTTTTTGCCTTTGGCCTGTTCGGGGCTGATATAGTAGACGGTGCCGATCGCCTTGCCGGAGAGATTGGAGGTTTCCTTCGTCGCCGCCAGCTTGGCGATGCCGAAGTCCGCGACCTTGATGGTCCCGTCCCGGAGCAGGAGAATGTTCTGCGGCTTGATATCCCGGTGGATCACGCCCTTTTCGTGCGCGTGCTGGAGGGCGGCGAGGATCTGTTCGGAGAAGGAGCAGATCTCCTCAAAGGGCAGCGCGCCTCTTTTTTTTATATAGCTTTCCAGCGTAACGCCCTCGATGTACTCCATCACGATATACTTCAGTTCCTCGCTGACGGAGACGTCGTAGATATTGACGATATTTTTGTGCGAGAGCATCGCCACGGCTTTCGACTCGTTGATAAACCGCTTGACGGCTTCCTCGTCGTCGGCAAACTCGTCGCGCAGCAGCTTGACGGCGACGGTGCGGTTCATCCGGGTGTCGCGCGCGCGGAAGACGACGGCCATCCCGCCGTTTCCGATCAGTTCTTCGATCTGATAGCGCCGGTCGAAGAGCTGACCGACGTATTCTTCGTAACGGTTCATCCTTCTTCTTCCTCCTCGCCGGTAAAGGCCATCACGGCGGTGATATTATCCGAACCGCCCTCTTCGTTCGCCAGCTTCACCAGCCGCCGGACGGTCGTTTCGATCGGCAGGGAAAAGTCGGCGAGGTATTTTCCGATCACGGCGTTTTCCGCGTTGGCGCTGAGCCCGTCCGAGCAGATCAGGACCCGGCTGTCCTCCACGACCGCGGAAAAAACGTCGGTCGCGAGGCCGGGGGCGATCCCGACGGCGCGGGTGATGATATTCCGGTTTTTGTCGGTACGGGCCTCGTCCTCCGAGATACGCCCGAGATCGACGAGGTACTGGACGTAGGAGTGGTCGCGGGAGAGCTGGCGCATATCGCCGTCGCGGCTGCAGGTGTAAACGCGGCTGTCCCCGATGTTGATCCCGCAGAGCAGATCGCGCGAGACGAGAGCCGCGGCGAGGGTCGTTCCCATCCCCTGCAGCTCCGGCTGATGCTCCGCCCGCTCAAAAACGGCGCGGTTCGCCTTCTGCGCCGCCTCCGCGAGATCGCTCATGATCTTTTCCGTATCGGCGGTGAAGTATCCCGTTTCCGGATCGTAGAAGGTTTCCGCTTTTTCGGCGACCGAGTCGTAAAACGCCCGGACAGCGAGCGCGCTGGCCTCTTTTCCCCCGGCGGCGCCGCCCATCCCGTCGCAGACGCAGAGCAGGGCGAGACCCGGCAAAAGCTCTTTGGCGATGAAGTCGTCCTGGTTGACGAGCCGCTCCCGTCCGATGTCAGTCATGCCGAATATTTTCATATTCCGTTACCGTCCTTTCGGTAGTGTGTGAAGATCCCGGTTCCTTTATGCGGGACCGGCGCAGCTGGCCGCACGCGGCGTTGATATCCGGGCCGAGCCGCCGGCGCAGGGTGGCGTTCATCCCCATCCGGCAGAGCGTTTCGCAGAAGGCCCTGGCCGCCGCGTCGTTCGGGGAGCGGAAGTCCCGCTCGCGCACCGGGTTGAGCCGGATGAGATTGATATGGACCGGCGTGTTTTTGGGGAAGTAACGCCGCAGGAGACGCGCAAGGCGCCGGGCGTCCTCCTCGCCGTCGTTTTCGCCGGAGAGCAGCGTATATTCAAAACTGATCCTGCGCCCCGTCGCGGCGAAGTAATCGCGGCAGGCGGAGAGCAGGGTATCAAGGGGATAGCGGTCGTTGACCGGCATCACGGCGGAGCGCCGCTCGTCGGTGGAGGCGTGCAGGGAGATGGAGAGGGTGATCGGCAGGTCTGCCCGCTTCAGTTCTTCGATCCGGTCGGCCAGCCCGCAGGTGGAGAGGGAGATATGCCGGAGCCCGATATTCAGCCCCTCCGGCGCGCTCACGAGGGTCAGAAACCGCAAAACGTTTTGAAGATTGTCAAGCGGCTCGCCGATCCCCATCATCACGATCCCGTCGATCCGGCGGCCGGCGTCCCGCCCGGCGGCGATCACCTGGCCGTAGATCTCGGACGGGAGCAGATCCCGGACCCGTCCTCCGATCGTGGAGGCGCAGAAGCGGCAGCCCATCCGGCAGCCGACCTGGGAGGAAACGCAGAGGGAGGCGCCGTGTTCGTAGAACATCAAGACACTTTCCACTTCCTCGCCGTCGGCCATCCGCATCAGATACTTGGTCGTGCCGTCGAGCGCGGAGACCTGTTTTTCCGCGATCTCGGGGACGCGGTATTCCGCCGTTTCCTCCAGTTTTTTGCGCAGAGAGAGGGGAAAGGTCGTGATCCCGGAAAAGCGTTCCCCCCGCGCGATCGCGGAGAAAAACTGTTTTGCCCGGTATTTCGGCTCGCCGAGGGAGGCAAAATAGCTCTCCAGCTCGGGGACGGTGAGGGAGCAGAGATCGGTTTTGGCGGTCGTATCAGGCATGGGAGCTTCCTTTTTTGATCATCCGGCAGAGGAAAAAGCCGTCTGTCTTCGTTTTCGCGGGCAGGAGAGTCAGCATTCCCTCCTCGGAGGAGAGGACGGTCCCGTCCGCCCCGGTAAAGGTGAAATCAAGCGGGGAGAAGTCCGGATGCCCGGCGAGAAAGCGCCGGCATACCTCGTCGTTCTCCGCGCGGCGGAGGGTGCAGGTGGAATAGACGAGGGTACCGCCGTCCCCCAGATAAGCGGAGGAGGCGTCGAGGATCGCGCAGGCGGTCTCCGGCAGGGCGAGGACGTCCGCCTCCTCTTTGCGGCGGATATCCGGCTTTTTGGCGGTAACGCCGAGCCCGGAGCAGGGAACGTCGCAGAGAACGCGGTCGAGTTTGCCAAAAAGCTTTTTGCGCGGGGAGATGGCGTTTTGCTCGGCGGGGAAGACGTTTGTCAGCCCGAGCCGCGCGGCGCCGCTCTCGATCAGGGGGAGCTTGGAGCGGTGCAGCTCGAAGGAGCGGACCCGGCCCGTCCCCTTCATATCGAGCGCGAGAGAAAAGCTCTTGGAGCCCGGCGCGGCGCAAACGTCCGCAACGTCCTCGTTTTCCTTTGCGCCGAGGAGGCGGGCGCAGAGCTGGGACGCTTCGTCCTGAACGAAGAAGAGCCCTTCTTCAAAGCCGGGAAGACGGGAGGGGACGGCGTTTTCTTCGATCACGATCCCGCAGTCGGAAAAGTTCGTCGGCCGCGCGCCGAAGGGGGAGAGGAGAGCGAGCAGCTCGTTCCGCCCGGTTTTTCGGGTATTCACGCGCAGGGTCAGCGGCGGTTTGCGTGAGAAGGCCTCCAGCGTTTCCCCGGCCGCCGTTTCCCCGTAGTCCCGTACGAGCGAGGCGCACATCCAGATGGGGTAGGAGTAGCGGGCGGAGAGGTAGGGGATAAGGCCGTCTTCTTCTTTCGGGAAGACGACTTTCTCCGGTTCCCGCAGATAGGAGCGCAGCACGGCGTTGACAAATCCGCGCTCCCCCCGCTGCCGCGCGAGCGCGACCGTTTCGTTGACGGCGGCGTGCGGCGGCGTCCCGAGGAAGACCAGCTGATAAAACCCGAGCCGCAGCAGATACCGGGTAAAGCGTTCGAGCTCCTCTACCGGCCGGGAGGAGTAGGCGGCGAGATAGAAATCAAGGGTGATCCGTTTTTCCGTCACGCCGTAGACGAGCAGGGTAAAGAGGGCGCGGTCGCGTTCGTCGTCGAAGGCGGCAAGCGCGGCGGGAAGCGCCAGATTGAGATATTTGTTGTCCCGCTCCGCGTCGCAAAGGAAGCGGAGCGCCGCGTCTCTGACTTTGTCTTTCATCTCTTTCCTCGGCGGTCGGTGATCAGAAGGAGCCGCACAATCTGCATCAGGGAAACGGCAAGCGCCGCCACGTAGGTCAGCGCCGCCGCGCGCAGCACCCTGCGGGAAAAGGCAAGCTCTTCTTCGGTAAAACGCCCGCAGTCCGCCATCTCTTTGAGGGCGCGTTTGCTTGCGTCGAACTCCACCGGCAGCGTCAGAAGCTGGAAGACGGCGGAAAAGGCGAACAGCAGGATCCCGATATACGAAAGGGCGGGAAAGCTGAGTAAAAGCCCGATCACAAGGAGCGGGATCGCAAGGGTCGAGCCGATCCGCGTAAGCGGGATCACGGCGGAGCGGATGCGGATCGGACGGTAGTTTTCCTCATGCTGGACGGCGTGTCCCGCCTCGTGGCAGGCAACGCCCACCGCCGCGGCGGTGGATCTGTCGTACACGCTCTCGGAAAGGCGGAGAACGCACGCGCCCGGGTCGAAATGGTCGGTCAGCTCGCCGGATACGCGCTCGATCCGCACGGCGTACAGGCCGTTGCGGTCCAGGATCATCCGCGCGGCGTCCGCGCCCGTCATCCCGCTTGAAACGGGGACGGCCGCGGCTTTTTTGAAGGTGCTTTGTACGTGATACTGCGCCCAGAGGGCAAAGAAGACGGCGGGGAGAACGAGGATGACGTAGGTCCAGTCGATCCCGTAATAAGTGAGCATTCAGTTCTCCTTTCGCCCCAAACGGTCTCCCTTTTTCAGTTTTCTGCCGCGCAGGTAGTCCGCGGCTTTCATCCGCTGCTTTCCCTCGGGGAGCAGCTCGGTGATCTCCAGGGTCTGCCCGTCGCCGCAGCAAACGAGGAGGTTTCCCCCGTCGGTCAGGACCTCGCCCGCCTCGCCCGCGGCCGCAAGACCGGGCAGGGAGGAGGAGACGATCTTGAGAAGGGCTCCGCCCGGGGTGAAGGTACGGCAGAGGGGAGCGGGGGAGAGGGCGCGGATGCGGTTGTGCAGGACCCGCGCGGGAAGGGAAAAGTCGAGCGTTTCCTCGCTTTTTTCGATCTTCGGCGCGAAGGTGGCAAGCCGGCCGTCCTGCGGAACGCGGACGAGAGAGCCGGCTTCCATCAGCCGGAGCGTTTCGGTCAGCGCGTCGGCGCCGAGACGCGCGAGCGCGTCCGAAACGGAGCCGAAGCATTCGTTTTCCCCCGGCCGGTAGGTACGGGTGAGGAGCATATCGCCGGTGTCCATCCCCTCGTCCATCATCATCGTCGTAACGCCGACGGTCTCCTGCCCGTCCATCAGGGAACGCTGCATCGGCGCGGCGCCGCGGTACGCGGGCAGAAGACTGCCGTGCACATTGACGCAGCCGCGCGGCGGATAGGAGAGGACGGAGGCGGGGAGGATCTTGCCGTAGGCGACGACGACGATCAGCTCGGGATCGAGCCGGCAAAGCAGCTCCGAGAACGCCTCGTCCCGCAGCGTGTCCGGCTGAAAGACGGGCAGACCGAGCTCTTTTGCGCGCGTCTTGACGGGCGGCGGGGTGAGGCGCATCTTTCTCCCCTGGGGGGTGTCTTTTTTGGTGACGACGCCGCAGATCCCGTGTCCGGCGGCGACCAGCGCGTCGAGAGAAACGACGGCGAACGCCGGCGTTCCCATAAAAAGGATTTTCATCGCTTCAATCGGCGGGGATCAGGCCCGCTTCCTTCATTTCTTTTTTGGTCAGCATGTGGACGGAAACGTCGGGATAGAGTTTTCCGTCCAGATGGTCAAGCTCGTGGCAGAGGGCGCGCGCAAGCAGATCGGAGCCCGTTACTTCAAAAAACGCGCCGTTCCGGTCCTGCGCCCGCACCGTGACCGTCTTCGGCCGGACGGTATAGCCCCAGCGTCCGGGCAGGGAGAGGCAGCCCTCCAGTTCGTTTTGCGTTTCCTCGGAGGACTTGATGATCGTGGGGTTGATCAGCTCGATCGGATGCCCCTCCTCCGTTTCCACCACCACGACCCGCCGCAGAACGCCGACCTGCACGGCGGCGAGCCCGCAGCCGTTTGCGCGGCGCATCGTTTCCAGCATATCGTCGAGCAGGACGTGAATGCGCGGCGTGATCTCCTCGACCCGCCGGCTGATCTTGCGCAGGGTGGGGTCGTCGTCTTTGAGGATGTTGCGTATCGCCATGTTCTTTGCCTTTCTTTTTTCAGATTCCCGAGGGGTTGAAGTCGGCGGAGAGCGTCACGCCGTTTTTGCCGGCTCCTTCGCCGAACTCCTCGAGCAGCGTCCCGAAAAAGAGACGCGAGCGGGAGGAGAGCCGGCATTTGACGACCATCCGCAGCCGGTAGCGGTCCGCCAGCTTGTAGATCGGCGCCTCGAAGGGCCCGAACGCGGTTGCCTTCACGTCGGAAAAGTCGTTTTGCAGATGGGAGGAAAACAGCGCGGAGAGCCGCTCGCTCGCCCGGGTGAGGGCGTCTTCGTCCTCCGCGGAGAGGGAAAGGGTCACGATGTCGCAGCACGGCGGCCAGATAAAGCCGCGGCGCAGCGTGATCTCGGCGTTGTAAAACTCCTCGTAATCGCCGCGGCAGGCGAGCAGCAGTGATTCGTTGTCGGGGCGGAAGGTCTGCACCACGGCGACCCCGCCGCGCTCCGCCCGTCCGGCGCGCCCCACCACCTGCGTGATCAGGGAAAAGGTGCGCTCGTTCGCGCGGTAATCGCCGATGGAGAGGGAGGCGTCCGCCGAGAGGACGCCGACCAGCGTCACCATCGGAAAGTCGTGTCCCTTCGCCACCATCTGCGTGCCGAGCAGCAGATCGTATTCCCCCCGCCGGAAGGCGGTCAGCATCCGGTCGTAGGTCGCTTTTGTCGTCGCGGTGTCCGCGTCCATCCGCAGGACCCGGACCGAGGGCAGAAGACGGGAAAGCTCCGCCTCTGCCTGCTGCGTTCCGCAGCCCTCGAATGTCATTTTTTCCGAGCCGCAGGAGGGGCATTTTTTGAGAACGGAGGAGGTAAAGCCGCAGTAATGGCAGAGCAGCCGGCCGTCGCTTTCGTGTTTTTCGCGGTGGCGGGTCAGCGGGACCGAGCAGCGCGGACAGACGACCGGCTCCCCGCACTCAAGGCAGCTTTCGTAACTGTTGTAGCCGCGGCGGTTCAGAAGGATGATCGCCTGCTCTCCCCGCTCCCTGACCGTTTCCAGCCGCGCGAGCAGCTCGCGGGAGAAGGGGGAAACGTTCCCCGCCCGCAGCTCGCGGCGCATATCGCAGACGAGGACCTCCGGCAGCTTCGCGCCGCCGTAGCGTTCCTTCAGCTCGCAGAGCTCGTACTGCCCGCTTTTGGCCTTGGAAAAGCTCTCCACGGAAGGGGTAGCGGAGCAGAGGAGCATCAGGGCGTTTTCCTTTGCGCAGCGGAACCGCGCCACGTCCCGCGCGTGATACTTCGGGTCGGTATCGGATTTGTAGGTGTGTTCCTGCTCCTCGTCGAGCACGATCATCCCCAGCCGCGGCAGCGGGGCGAAGACGGCGCTGCGCGTGCCGATCACCACGTCCACCGTTCCGGCGCGGATGCGCTTGTAGGCGTCGTACCGCTCGCCCGCCGAGAGGGCGGAGTGCAGAACGGCGACGCGCTCGCCGTAAAAGGAGCAGAAGATCGAAACGGTCTGCGGGGTAAGGGAGATCTCCGGCACCATCAATATCACGGTGCGTCCCGCCCCGGTCACCTCGTCGATCATCGCTTTGACGACGCGCGTTTTCCCGCTTCCGGTGATCCCGAACAGGAGAGCCGCCTTCGGCTCGCCGGATAAAAACAGCTCCCGCAGCCGCAGATAGACCTTGCGCTGCGCGTCGGAGAGGATATTTTTTTTGCTTGCGTCCGGCTTGATCTCGGCGTAGGAATTGCGGAAGGTCTCGGTCTTCTCCAGCCGGATCAGCCCGGCGTCCTCAAGGGCGTTAAGCTGAGAGGAGGAACAGCCCGTCTGTTCGAGCAGCGCGGCTTTTTCGCTCCCGTCCGCGGCGAGGACCGCAAAAAGCAGCGCCCGCTGCTTTTTGCCCCGCAGGGCGAGGGGGCCTTTCCCCTCGGCCGCCTCCCGCGCCGTCTGCGCGTCCGTTTTCAGAAAAACGCGCACGGTATAGCGGTCGCTTTTGTTTTCTTTGACCTCAAAATCGCGCAGAAGATGCCCGGAGCGGCAGAGCCGCGTAAGGATCTCTCCCGCCTCCTCGCCGCAGTCGGTTTTCACCCGGGCGGCGGAGACCTTCTTTTCCCGCCGGACGTAATCGCAGACCGCCCGCTCCGTCGGGGAGAGGGCGGCGGGATCCGCCGTTCCGGGAAGATAGAACTCGGCAAGGGAGGAAAACGCGGCGGAGGGAAGCAGCGTTCTCGCCGCCTCCCCGACCGTGCAGAGACAGGTGCGCTTCAGGTAAAAGCACAGCTCCAGCTGGCGCCGGTCCAGGGAAAAGCGTTCCCCGTTCACCGCGAGGACGGGCTTGACGCGCTGATAGTCGCAGTTCTCCCGCCGCTCGACGGCCAGCGCGGAAACGCGCCGGTTCGCCGCGCCGAAGGGAACGGTCACAAACGCGCCGGGGACCGCCTCGTTTTCCATCCCGTCGGGGACGAAATAGTCGTAGGGACGGTCGATATGGTAGGGGACGTCCAGAATATGCACGGCGATATATCCGCTCATCGTGTCCCCTCCTTTTTTGCTTTGCCTTCGCGTTCCGGGTCGGTTTTTTTCTTATTCTTCGCCGTTTGCTTCTGCGGTTTCTCCGTCGCGGACCAGTTCGTACTCTCCGTTGTCAAGACGGTTGATCGCCGCTTTAACGGCCTTTTCGTCTTCGGCGTCGAGCTTGAGCATCGCGGCGATGGTCTTGTCGGTTTCCTTGTTGGCGATCATCTTTTCCGCTTCCTCGCGGCGCTCGGTGTAGTCGTCGGTCAGGACGCGGGCGAGCTTCGCCGTGCCGAGCACCAGCTCGTAACGGTTGAACTTTCCTTTGGTGAGATCTTCGATGGAGGGCTTGATCATGGTTATTTCTCCTTAAAAAATGAGTTGTATCGGGATGGTTTTGCCCCGTTCGGGGGCGGGGAGGGTCGCCTCAGTCGGCGAAGTAGCGCCTGACAAGGTCGGGATTGCGGCGTACGGACGCCGTTTCCGCCGCGACGATCGCGCGGAAAAGGTCGGCCGTTTCTTCCATTTTGCCGGTTTCGTTGACGATCACGTAATCGTAATCGCCGAGAGAGTCAAGCTCCGTTCTGGCTTTTTCCAGCCGCCGCAGGATCGACTCCTCGCTGTCGCGGGCGCGGGAACGCAGGCGGTATTCCTGCTCCTTCGCTCCCGGCGGAACGATCATCACCAGCACCGCCTCGGGGAACGCCTTTTTGATCTGCTTGCCGCCGTTGACGTCGATCTCAAGCAGAAGATGGCGCCCGGTCCCGAGGACCGCTTCCGCCGGCGCGCGGGGCGTGCCGTAGTAGTTGCCGAGATAATCGGTATATTCGAGCAGCTCGCCGCCCGCGATCATCTCTTCAAACTTTTCGCGGGAAACGAAGAAGTATTCGCGCCCGTCCACCTCGTTTTTTCCCGGCCGGCGGGTCGTGGCGGAAACGGAAAGGGCAAACGCGCCGGGATCCTGCATCAGAAGCTGCATTACCGTCCCCTTGCCGCTGCCGGCGGGGCCGGAAACCACGAAGAGAAGCCCCTTCCGCTTTCCGAGAAAGCTTTCCTCACTCATCGTCCTCTTCCTCCTCGTCGGACTGCTTGCCGTTCAGGCGCCAGGAGATCGTCTCCGGCTGGGTGGAGGAGAGGATGACGTGCTCGCTGTCCGTGATGATCACGGAACGGGTGCGCCTGCCGCAGGTTACGTCGATCACCCGTCCCGCGTCCCGCGCGTCCTGCACCAGTCGTTTGATGGGCGCGCTGTCCGGACTGACGATCGTGATCACCCGGTCGGAGGCCACGACGTTGCCGTAGCCGATGTTGATGAATTTCATAACAACCTCTTTCTTATTCGACGTTCTGGATCTGTTCGCGTATCTTTTCCAGTTCGCTCTTGATCCGGACGACGGTGTGGGAGATCGCCAGATTGGAGCACTTGGAGCCGATGGTGTTGGCCTCGCGGTTCATTTCCTGCAAAAGAAAGTCGAGCTTTCTGCCGGCGGGCTCCCGCTCGCCGAGAATGGTGTAAAACGCCTCGAAATGGCTGCCGAGCCGCACCACCTCCTCGTCGATGGCGATCTTGTCCGCAAAAAGGGCGCACTCGGTCAGAAGCCGGCTCTCGTCCGGCACGATCCCCTCCTCGCCGAGCAGCTTGCGGATCCGCTCGGAGAGCTTGTCGCGCCGCGCCTTTACGTCTTCGTCCGAGAGGGCGGCGATCTGCGGGGTCAGCGCCCGGATCCCCTCGACCTTCGCCGTGATGTCGCGCTCGATCCGCTCGCCCTCCGCCGCCCGCGCGGCAAAGAACGCGTCCGCCGCTTTCTCCAGCGTGGGGAGGAGCGTTTCCCAGTCTTTTTCCGGGTCGCGTTCGGAGCGTTCGATGCGGAAGAGGTCCTTGTTCGCCGCCACCCGCATCAGGGAGAGATCGTCCTTCAGGCCGAAGGTCTCGCCCAGCTCCCGCAGGGCGCCGAGATAGGCGCGGGCGTATTCCGTATCCACCGTGACCTTCCCGCCGCCGACCTCCGAGAGCATCTCGATCCCGATATAGGCGTCCACCTTTCCGCGGGAGAGGCCGCGCCCCGTCAGATACGCCTTGACCCGGTCCTCAAGGAAGGAAAAGGTCCTCGGCAGTTTTACCGTCAGATCCAGGTAGCGGTTGTTTACCGACCGGATCTCCACGGTGATCTCCGTCTCCTCGGTGCGCGTCACGGCGCGCCCGAAGGCGGTCATGCTGTTGATCATATCCGTCTCCGTCGGGCTGTAACAGCCCATAAAATATTTATTCAGTATATTATAGTATAAAACAAAAGCAAAAGTCAAGGGCGGCGCCGCCAAAAACCCTTTCCCGGACGAATTTTTCCGCGCGGAGGAGGGAATCCTTCCTTTTGCGGAAAAAACGGCGGAAAACGCTTGACAAACCGAAATAGATTGTGTACAATACAATTGCAAACAAAAAGAGCGGCCGCCGGAGCGGCCGCGGGGAGGATAAGATGCCGCAGCGTTACGATATCGCGATCATCGGCACCGGCCCGGCGGGGATTTCCGCCGCGATCACCGCCGCCGTCCGCGGAAAAACGATCCTGCTTCTCGGCCCCGCCGCGCTGAGCGAAAAGCTCTCCCGCGCCGAGAAGATCGAAAACTATCCCGGCCTGCCCGCGATCAGCGGCGCGGACTTTGCCCGCGCGCTCTCCGCGCATCTCGACTCGCTCGGGATCCGGATCACCGACGGGCGCGTCGGCGCGGTTTACGCGATGGGGGACTGGTTCGGGATCCAGGCGGGGGAAACGACCTACGAAGCGAGCGCCGTGATCCTTGCCTGCGGCGTGGCGCAGGGAAAGCCGCTGCCCGGCGAGGAGGAGTTCCTCGGCCGCGGGGTCAGCTATTGCGCCACCTGCGACGGGCGGCTCTACCGCGGCAAAACCGCCGCCGTTCTCGCCTACTGCGCGGAAGCGGCGAAGGAAGCGGAGTTTCTCGCAACCCTCTGCGCGCGCGTCCTGTATTTCCCGGTCGGCCGGGCGCCGATCCCCCGGGCGGAGAATATCGAGGTGATCCGCGAGCTGCCGCGCGCGATCGCGGGAGAGGGGAAGGCGAACGCCGTGCTCACCGACGCCGGCGCGCGAGAGGCGGACGGGATCTTCGTTCTGCGGGACGCGGTCCTGCCGGAGCGGCTCGTCCCCGGGCTCGCAACGGAGGGCGAGCGCGTCGCCGTCGATCTCTCGATGCGCACCAACCTCCCCGGGCTTTTCGCCTGCGGCGACGCGGCTGGCCGACCGTATCAATACGTCAAAGCGGCGGGACAGGGCAACACGGCCGCCCTCTCCGCTGTGGAATATCTGAGCAAGCGATAAAAAAGAAAAGGAGAAAACGAAAATGGTAACGAAGATCGAAAACGAAAAGATGGAGAAAGCCCTGGAGGCAAAAGCCGCCGTCGTGGACTTTTCCGCGACCTGGTGCGGCCCCTGCCGGATGCTGGCGCCGGTGATGGAGGAGCTCTCGGAGGAGTTGAAGGGAAAAGTCGATTTTTACAACGCGGACACGGACGAAAACCCGCAGCTCGCGGGCAAGTACAATATTTACAGCATTCCCGCCGTCCTCGTGTTTAAGGACGGGCAGCTGGTCGGCAGCTCCGTCGGATTTCGCCCGAAGGCGGATATGAAGGCCTTTATCGAGTCGAAGCTCGGATGATGAAGGAACAGACGACCGGGTTCGACTCCCTCCGGCTTGACTGTCAGCTTTGCTTTCCCCTTTACGTCTGCGCAAAGGAAATCGTCAGAAAATACAAGCCGCATCTGGACGAAATCGACCTCACCTATACGCAGTATCTTGCGATGATGGTCCTCTGGGAACGGCGGGAGATCAACGTGCGGGATCTCGGCAGGATCCTCACGCTCGACTCGGGGACCCTTACCCCTCTGCTGAAAAAACTGGAGCAGAAAGGGTATCTCACCCGCGTCCGCGACAAACGGGACGAGCGGTGTCTTGACGTTTCTCTGACCGAAAAGGGCGAGAAGCTGAAGGAGAGCGCCGCCTGTATCCCGGAGAAGGTCGCGGCCTGCCTCGGTCTTTCCCCCGAGGAAGCGGGAACGCTTCACGCGCTGCTCCGCAAGATCCTTGCAAACCTCCCCGAACCGGAGGAAGAATAAAGAGAAGAGGACCGCTCACGCGGTCCTCTTTCCGTTTTACGCCTTTTCAAACATCGACTTGTCAACGCCGCAGCAGGGGCAGCTGAAATCGGCGGGCAGATCCTCGAACTTGGTGCCGGGGGCGATGCCGTTATCGGGATCGCCGAGCGCCTCGTCGTAGGTCCAGCCGCAGGCGGAGCATACGTATTTCACTTTTTTCTCCTTTCTCGGTTTTTATCGTTACAAAAGGGTTTCCATTTCATCCAGCAGCTCGCCGAAGAGGGCGAGAGCGGAATTGACCGGGTCGGGCGTGCTCATATCCACGCCGGCGATCTTCAGAAGCGAGATCGGGTCTGCGCTGCTGCCGCCGGAGAGGAAGCGCTTGTAGTCCGCCACGGCGGGCGCGCCTTCCCGCAGGATGCGGTTGGCGATCGCCACGGCGGCGGAAAAGCCGGTCGCGTACTGGAAAACGTAGTAATCGTAGTAGAAGTGCGGGATCCGCGCCCACTCCAGGGCGATCCCGTCGTCGGAGACCATATCGGGGCCGAAGTAGAGCTTGTTGAGGGCGTGGTACTTTTCGCAGAGGGCGTCCGCCGTAAGCGTTTCGCCGTTTTCCGCCATCCGGCCCATCTCCAACTCGAACTCCGCGAACATGGTCTGCCGGTAGATCGTCCCCTTGAACTGGTCAAGGAAGTGATTGATCAGATAGGCGCGCTGCTTTTTGTCGGTCGTTTCGGCGAGGAGGCGGCGCATCAGGAGCACTTCGTTGCAGGTGGAGGCGACCTCCGCCACGAAGATCACGTACTCGGAGGTAGAGACCGGCTGGTTCTTGCAGCTGAGATAGCTGTGCAGGGCGTGGCCCATCTCGTGCGCCAGCGTGAACTGACTGTCGAGGTTGTCGTGATGGTTGAGGAGAACGTAGGGGTGCGGGCGGCCCATCGAGGAGTAGGCGCCGCTGCGCTTGCCGACGTTTTCGTAGACGTCGATCCAGCGGTTTTCAAAGCCCTCGCGCAGCATCGCGGTATAGTCGTCGCCGAGAACGGAGAGGGCGGAGAGGACCGTTTCCTTCGCTTTTTCGTAGGGGATCTTTTCGGCGCTGTCCGCCACGATGGGGGTATAAACGTCGTACATGTGCAGTTCGTCGACCCCGAGCATCCGCTTGCGCAGGGAAACGTAGCGGTACATTTTGTCGAGATTTGCGTGGACCGCGGCGATCAGGTTGTGATAGACCTCGACCGGGACCTCGGTGCGGTCGAGGGAGGCGGCGAGGGTGTTTTCGTATTTGCGGGCGTTCGCGTAGAAGCGCAGCTGCCTGAACTGGGCGTTCAGCGTCGCCGCGGCGGTGTTGCGGAACTCGCCGAGGCGGGTATAGAAGGTCTCAAAGGTGTTTTTGCGCAGGACGCGGTCGCTGCTCTCAAGGAGCGGCACCAGCGTTCCGCCGGTCAGCTCGTGTTTTTCCCCCTTCGCGTCGGAAACGGCGGGGTACTTCAGATCGGCGTTTTCAAAGACGGAGGAGATCTCCTCCGGCGCTTCCGCCATCTCGCCGGAGGCGGCGAGCAGCGCTTCGCACTCGGGGGAGAGGATATGCGCCTTGCGGCGGCGGATCTGGTAAAGACTGCGGCGGTAAACGCCCAGTTCCTTTTCCTCTCCGTACCAGCGGTCCAGCGTTTCGTCGGGGATCGCCATGATCTCGGGAACGGCAAAGGCGCCGGCGCTGCCGACCGCGATCCAGAGACTCGTCGCTTTGCCGCGCATATCCTGGTAAAAGCCGCTTCCCACGTCCTCGTCCCCCTTGCGGGAGGCGTAGCCGTGCAGGCGGGAAAGGGAAAGACCGATCTCGTCGTCGAGCTTGAGATAGGCAAGGAGCGTTTCCGCGCTCTCGCCGAGGCGCCCCGCAAAGGCGGCGACCTTCTCCGGCAGTTTTTTCAGTTCTTCATAGTCGGCAAACCACGCGTCGTCGCTTTCGTAAATATCCTTCAGGTTCCAGGTAAACTCCTCCGGCACCTCGGAACGCGCCGGTATTTTCTTTTCGTTCGACATAGCCCCTCCCGAACAATCAAGTTTCCTTTATTATACCGCGCCCGTCCCGCTTTGTAAAGAACTTTTTCGCCGCGCCCTGTTTCCGGCGGAAAACGGGGCGTTTTTTGCCGGTTTTCCGATTTCCGGGGCCTTTCCCCTTGACAAAGGGAAAGGGGGGATGCTATAATCATAATGGCAACTTAAAGACGATACGGGAGTTCGATAAGGAGCCGCGCATTTCCGCACGGGAATACCGGCTGCCGCGTCGGTTATCATGCGTTTGCCCCCTGCCGGGTCTCCGGCGGGGTTTTTTTGTCCGGAGAGGGGAAAAACCGCGGCGGGACCGCGGAAGAAGAAAGGATCGCTCATGGCAAAACGGATTTTCTCCCGCTTTTTTTCCGGCGTGGCCGCCGGCGCGCTCGTCTCGATCGGCGGGTGCGTTTACCTCGCGGCGGAGAGCAAAACGGTCGGCGCCGTTCTCTTTTCCGTCGCGCTGCTCTGTATTTGCTATAAGGACTATTCGCTTTTCACCGGCAAGGTCGGCTATCTCACCAAAAGCCACACGAAGACAGATCTCTCCGTCCTCTTTCTCGGTCTGGCGGGGAACTTTGCCGGCGCCGTCGGCTCCGCGCTGCTCGCCTTCGCCTGCGGGGAAAAGTTCTATGCCGCGGCGTCCGCCCTTGCGCGAGAAAAGCTGGCGCAGTCGGTCCCGGACAGTCTGGCGCGCGCCTTTTTCTGCGGGATCCTCATGTATCTCGCCGTCAGTATCTACCGGGAGAAGAAAACGCCGCTCGGCATCCTCTTCTGCATCCCCGTTTTCATCCTCTCGGGCTTTGAACACAGCGTCGCCGATATCTTCTATCTCGCGGCGGGGTTCGAGGCGGTGCCGGGCTATACGGCAAAGGCGCTCTTTTATATCCTTCTGATCCTCGCCGGCAACGCCGCCGGCGCGGCGTTCATCTCCCTGTTTGACAAAAAAGAGGAAACGGCGGCGTAACCGGCCTTCCCGCCCCGGAAAAAAAGAAAAACGGCGCGCGGCGCCGTATAAGGAGGAAAGCATGGCATACCTTTCGGATATCGAGATCGCGCAAAGCTGCGAGATGAAGCCGATCTCGGAGGTGGCGCGTACCGCCCACGTGGAGGAGCGGTATCTGGAGCATTACGGCCGCTATAAAGCGAAGGTCGATCTCTCCCTTCTGCGGGACGCGGCGGACAAAGAGGACGGCAAGCTGATCCTCGTTACCGCGATCACGCCCACCCCGGCGGGGGAAGGGAAGACCACCACCACCATCGGCCTCGCGGACGGTCTCCGGCGCATCGGCAAGGATGTGACCGTCGCGCTGCGCGAGCCCTCGCTCGGGCCGGTGTTCGGGATCAAGGGCGGCGCCGCCGGCGGCGGCTACGCGCAGGTCGTCCCGATGGAGGATATCAACCTCCACTTCACCGGCGATTTCCACGCCATCGGCGCGGCGAACAACCTGCTCGCCGCGATGCTCGATAACCATATCCAGCAGGGCAACGAGCTGAATATCGACGTCCGCCGCATCACCTGGAAGCGCTGCGTGGACATGAACGACCGTCAGCTCCGCTTCATCGTCGACGGTATGGGCGGCAAGGCGAACGGCGTCCCGCGCGAGGACGGGTTCGATATCACCGTCGCCTCGGAGATCATGGCGGTCCTCTGCCTTTCCTCCTCGATCACCGACCTCAAGGAGCGCCTCTCCCGCATCATCGTCGGCTACACCAGCGAGGACGTGCCGGTCACCTGTGGCCAGCTCAAGGCGGCGGGCGCGATGGCGGCGCTCCTCAAGGACGCCCTGAAGCCCAACCTCGTCCAGACGCTGGAGGGCACCCCCGCGTTCGTGCACGGCGGGCCGTTCGCGAATATCGCCCACGGCTGCAACTCGGTCATGGCGACGCGCATGGCGCTCAAAATGGGCGACTACACCGTTACCGAGGCGGGCTTCGGCGCCGACCTCGGCGCGGAAAAGTTCCTCGATATCAAGTGCCGGATGGCGGGGCTCACCCCGGACGCCGTTGTCATCGTGGCGACCGTCCGCGCCCTCAAGATGCACGGCGGGCTCGATAAAAAGGAGCTGGCGACCGAGGACCTCGGCGCGCTGGAGCGCGGGATCCCCAACCTCCTGCGCCACGTCTCGAATATCAAAAACGTCTACCGCCTCCCCTGCGTTGTGGCGGTCAACCGCTTCCCGACCGATACCGACCGAGAGATCGGCTTCATCATCGAAAAGTGCCGCGCCCTCGGCGTGAACACCGTCCTCTCCACCGTCTGGGCGGAAGGGGGCAAGGGCGGCGAAGCGCTCGCCCGCGAGGTCGTCCGCCTCTGCGAGGAGGAGAAAGGCGACTTCCGCTTCTCCTACGCGGACTCTCTCCCCATCGCGGAGAAGATCGACGCGGTCGTGAGAAAGATCTACGGCGGCAAAGGAACGGTCTTCACCCCGGAGGCGAAAAAGCAGATCGCCCGCCTCGAGGAGCTCGGCTTCGGCGCCTGCCCCGTCTGCATCGCCAAAACGCAATACAGCTTTTCCGACGACCCGAAAAAGCTCGGCGCGCCGGAGGATTTCGACGTCACCGTCCGCAGCGTCAAGATCTCCGCGGGCGCGGGCTTCGTCGTCGTCCTCACCGGCGACATCCTCACGATGCCCGGCCTGCCGAAATCCCCCGCCGCCGAACGCATCGACGTCGACGAAAACGGCAAGATCTCCGGGCTGTTCTGATCGCCTTTTACTAAAAAAGCTCTCCCGGGCACGGATTCCGTGCCCGGGAGAGCTTTTTGATGTTTTATAGCCAGGAAAGAATCGTATCGCGCAAAACCAGCGCCTGAATGTCATTGACCTTGTCTTGCAGGATTTCCAGACTTGCTATCGTTTTGCCGGTTTCACTCACGCCCCACTTGTCCTGCCAGAGGATGTTTTCAAAATGTGTTTTGCAGTACTCCGCACTGGACCCTTTTGTATGACTGGCGCATACATATAAATCGCAGTTGGCCGAAAAAAGCTTTTTGTTTTCAAATGCGGTCTTGAGAACAGTCCCATTGTCCCCGAGCGTGGTGATCCCGATCTTTTTCTCCCCAAGCCTCAACACAACGGTTCTGTCTTTGGATAGATCAATCAAAGGCGATTTTGAATCCAATACAGCGCCGATTCGAAGCAGTTTTTCGATCAGAAGATTCAGCGTATGCGTCTTGCCTTTTCTTCCGAATCCACGAAGAACAACGAGTTTTGACTTTTTCATATTATTTCTTTTTCCTTTTTATTTTCCACTTTGTAAAACATCCAGAGTTAGAGTTCCATCGGTACAGATAACGGAAACCTCCCCTATTTTTGTTCCACCGGAAACAGAAGAATTCTTGAAGCCAACTATGTTTGAATAAGGAAATGCCGATTCCCATTGTGCTGTTGTTCCGCCATAATCAATTGTTTGCAAAACGCTATTCATTCCGTCGAAAGCTTGCTTTCCCATACTTACGACATTTCCCGGAATCACAATGTTCGTGAAAGAGTATCCAGAAAACGCATAATTTCCAATCAGTTTTGTTTCCGGAGAAATCTGATTTGCTGCAGAAGACCCCGCTTTTATTAAAGCAACATGCGGATTGTTTTCATTTCCGAGATACTTGCCACCTTCATAGATGTTATAAGATTGGTTTCCCCCTATGTCGGAAACTGACAGAAAGTCTGCGGAAATTAATGTTTCGGGCAAACTATCTATTGTGTAGTAGTAAGAAAAACCATTAATAAGAGAAACTCTTTCAATCACTTCGACCCCTTCCGGGAAAGAAAGAGAGTTCGCGGGCGATGAATAAGAACCGTCATTTATTATGGGACCACCAAGAACCAGCTTTGTTTTGGGATGTAATGTAGAAAACTCGGAAACATTCTTTCTTCCGAGAAAGATCATATACGGATTTTCCTTTGTTCCCAAGTATTTTCCATCTTCAAAATAAATATATGAAAACTCCGAATCTGCTTCTGAATTCACAATAAACATCGCACTAATGATACAGTCTTCTTCAATTTTCGCATAGTTTTGGGACCACCCAACGAATCGATAACCATCGCGAGTTGGATCCGTAGGAGGCAAAACTGCTTTTCCTTTTTCTACAGTTTGCCTACCCAACTCACTGCCATCCCAGTTTTGAAAGATCACAAGACACTCTTCGAGATAATGAATATTTGCATCAGACAATGGCTGATTGTTGTTGCCTATCAGGATAGCATTCCATTCCGCCTCTGTTCCGTGGTAGTACACGTCGGTTAATAAGGAACATCCATAAAATGCTTTTCGCCCAATGCTTGTTACGGTGGCTGGCATTGTCACGCTTTTGATGTTTTCTCCGGCAAAAGCAGAGGAATCTATCTCTGTAACAGAGTCACCCGCCGTGGTATACGCAGGAATGATGAGATCAGATTCCGCTTGCGTCCCTCTTCCGACTACGCATGCCGTCCCGTCGCCGTTGCTTTCAATCTCCAATCCGCTATAGACCGGTTTGAGTGTTTCGTTTTTTTCGCTGACGGTATAGTTTAATGCGGGCGTTGTTCCGATTAACGTTCCGACATCGTTGCTCCAATAGAGGAACACATTGCCGTTTGCATCGATGGCGGGAGCGGAAAGAGCAATCTGTGTACCGGGTTTATAGAGACCTTTTGTGCACAGGTCGTCAAGCGTTCCGCCTATTACCTTGATTTGGTAAAACGCATCTGTTGCAAGAAACCCTGTCTTATAATTGAAGTAAGTCTGTGCAATCGCGCCGTAATCCAGCATCTGCATTAAGAGCGCTTTCAGGTTTTCGTTATCGCTTGCGGGGCCGGTTCTGCCCAGTTTGTTGTATGCATATTGCAGAATGCTATACTTTTGGACGGGGCTATAATAGTCAACATTATTTAATCTTGTGTAAGCGCGAGCATAAACGTCATCCGTCATTTGCTTTGCTGATAATTCTTTGAAATCAAAGACAAGACATGTTTTTTCTCCCACCGTTGTTGTTCCAACGGAAGAAAGCTGATGTTCTTTGTTTGCAATCGTGTAATCGCTTTGCGCTTCTGTCCAGATTAGGAGAGAGACATTTTGCTTTGCCGTGTTTTCATAAGACACGGCGTATTTGATATACACGGAATCATTGAAAGAAAGATTGTTTGCCTCGATTTTCAGTATCGGGGTTCCGCTGTCTCCGTTCGCGATTTTAGGTGACATAAAGGAAAAGATTAACACGACAGAGAACAAGAGCGTGATCTTCCAAAAGAATTTGTTTATTTTCATGTTTTTCTCCTTTTAATTTTCACCAAAGGGATCCCATTCCCCTTGATTTGGGTCCTCATCTTTTCCATTCGAAGTTGCCACTATACCGGAAATGGAAAAGAGGATTACTTCTAGTTCCGGCGCAGAATAGAGCTCTTTTTTCACATATGTTCTCCTTTTTTTAAGACTTTGCAACAGAATCTGTATTCTGTTGTACTGCCGCCGTTGGCGGCTTTAGTTTTTTATATTATATCACGTATTGTTGATAAAAGTCAACAATACGCGCTTAATTTTATCCCGCGTTGTGGATATAATTTAACAGGAAGAACCAAACAACCGAACGATAAGGAGGGAGATCATGCAGAATACGGATCTGTGCCTTGCGGAGATCGGGCGGCGCGTCGCGCAGCGGCGCAAAGAGCTCGGGTTGACGCAGGAAGCTCTGGCGGAAAAAGCCAACGTGACGACGCAGTTTGTCTCCTACGCGGAAGCGGGAAAACGCGCGATGCGTCCGGAAAACCTGAAAAAGATCTCCGACGCCCTCGGTGTGAGCGCCGACTATCTCCTCACCGGCGACGTGACCGACAAGGATCTGCTCCTTCTCTCCCGCAAGCTCGCCCGGCTGACCCCCTCCCAGCTGCAAAGCGTGGAAAACATTGTCGATGAATGTATCCGCCTTTTCTCCCAAAACTGAAAAAACCGCCGGAAGGCGGTTTTTTATTTTGCGTTTTCCGGCGGGGGTTCACTTTGCCGCGGGCGGGACGCCCTCGAGGGAGAGGAGCGCCTTTTTGCGCGCGGCGCCCCAGGCGTAGCCGGTCAGGGCGCCGGAGGCGCCGAGGACCCGGTGGCAGGGGCAAAAGAGCGCGAGGGGATTTTTCCCGAGCGCTTGGCCGAGCGCGCGGGCGGAGACCGGCTTTCCGCTCCGCGCCGCAAGGCGGGCGGCGAGGGCGCCGTAGGTCACCGTCTCCCCGTAGGGGATCTCCCGGGCGAGCGCCCACACCGCCAGCCGGAACGCCGTCCCCGCCGGGGCAAGCGGCGGCGTCTCCCCCGGATCCTCCCCCGCAAAATAGCGGGAAAGCCACAGCCGCGCCGCCGCGAGGACGGGCGCGTCCTCCGAAAAGCGCGGCGTCTCCTCGGTAAACCGCGCGGAGACGAGGAACGCCCCCTCGCTTTCCAGCCGCAGCACGCCGAGCGGAGTCGTAACGTCCGTTTTCATGCCGGTCTCCTTCCGTTTTTTTCTATTATATCACAAAATCTCCCGCCGGGGAAGTCCTCCCGGCGTTTTCCTCCCCGCACCGCGCGGGCGCTCCCGCATATACTGAAAGGGAGAACGGGAAAAGGAGAAACGCGATGAAACTGAACAAAAGCGGCGTGGAGCGCCTTTTGAAGATGGACGACAAGATGCTCTGGACCTTTATCCGCACGGTGGCGGCGCAATCGGGCGCCGACCTGCCGGAGACGATCGCGCCGGAGGAGATGGCGCGTCTGCGGCAGGCGGCGAGTCTTGCGACCGATAAGGACCTCGCCGCGCTGACCGATTACCTGAAAAAGAGCGGCGGGCGGCCGTGACGCCCGGCGAGGAGAGCCGCCCCGATCTCGTCGCCGTTCTCGGCGAGCTGCTCGGCGGAAAAAAGCCGGACGGAGACCCGCCGGGGGAAGCGGCGTCCGGGGGCGGCCGGGCGGACGGCCCGGAGGGAGAGGACCCCGCCGCCCCGCCGGAGCGGGAGGAGGCGGAGCGGGCGCCGGAGACGAGCGCGGAAGAAAAAACGGAGGGGGAAGCGTCCCCGCCCGGAGGCCTTCTCTCCGACCCCGCCCTCCTGCGGGCGCTGCCCGTCGTCCTCTCGCTTGTTTCCTCCCTCGGCGGTTCGCCGCAGAAGGCCGCCGCCCTCCCTGCCGCGCCGAAAAGCGAAGGGGAGAAGCGCGCGGCGCTGCTCCGCGCCGTCAAGCCCTACCTTTCGCCGGAGCGGGCGGACGCCGTGGAGATCGTGCTGAAGGTCACGGAGCTGATCGATCTGCTCAAATAGGGAAAGGAGCGTCTTATGTATAAACAGCGCGTCCGCCCGGACGGCGGGATCCCCCCGGATTACAGCGGCTGGACGGCGACCCGCCCCCGCCCCTGCCAGGAGCCCCCGCCGCCCGGAGCGCCCCCCGCGCCCCCGCGCGGGGAGCCCCGCGAAAAGCCCCCCTGCCCCTGCGAAAAAAAGCCCCGCCGTCCGTTTTGCTCGGAGAGCGGGGATCTGGTGCTGGCGGCGGCGCTGGCCGTTCTTCTGTTCTGCGGGGAGGAAAAGCCCGATCTTCTCACCCTCGGGGCGATCCTCGTCCTCTTTTTGCTGCGATAAAAAATCGCCGTGCGGCTGCACGGCGATTTTTTCCGGTTTTCAGTTGTCGCGGACGGACTCAAAGAAGTTGTTGATCCGGTCCACTTCCGTCTGCCCCTTCGTTTCATAGGCGGCGTACATGCTGGAAAAATCCGTGGATTTGTCCCGGAGCAGGTAGCCGA
The DNA here is from genome assembly GCA_946410595.1 of uncultured Clostridia bacterium. Taxonomy (GTDB): domain Bacteria; phylum Bacillota; class Clostridia; order Oscillospirales; family CAG-272; genus RUG12395. The sequence goes on along the minus strand of CAMKAU010000012.1, from coordinate 56 downwards.
GCTGCGTGCTGATGGTGCCCACGCGGTAGAAGAGACCGAGGTCGAAGATGCGGTTC